>OMQE01000102.1 GCA_900313155.1 uncultured Rhodospirillaceae bacterium
GAAGTTCAAACGGAACACTTCTTTTTCATCATAGCGTTCTTTAACAATCGGGAAACCGAAGTCAAGGTCAATTTTACCCATCGGCGATAACCAGTCAAAACCGAAACCGACAGATTGACGAATTTTATCGGAATACAAAACCGGATGATACGGATCTTTCATGTTATCCGGCTTGCCGAGAGCACCTAAATCCCAGAACAAACGACCTTTAACGCCCAGTTCGTCTAAGCCGATTGGGAACAGTGTTTCAACACCTGAATACATCATCCAGTTACCACCCAAAGCGTCATTGGTTTGCGCATCACGTGCACCGATACCGGCAAATTCAAAACCACGCATGTTCTGTCCACCTAAATAAAAGCGGTCAAACAAGCGAACATTTTTACCACCGTAACCGGCAATATATCCACCAGTTGCAAACACTTTAATGGTTAAGAAATCTGCCACTGTGTGGAATTTATAGGCCTTAATCTCAAACTTGTTATATTTGTTGTCACCGCCTAAACCGGCAATATCGTGTCCGAGTGATAAGAAGTAACCTTCTTTGGTATTATAGGCATTATCACGCTTATCATATACCAAAGTTTGACCAAATGCCGAGGTCGTAGCTTTACCTTCTTCTTTCTTAATAAAGTAAGAAGCATTATCTTTAACTTTACGAATTTCATTTTCACTCAAAGTATAGCGAATGTAGTGACCAAAGTCATCGGTATAGTTCCACCCCATACGCAAACGTCCGCCGTATGTAGATGTATCATACGAAGCCTCATCTTCATAGTCTTGTTCCTGCATAAAGATATCGGCACCGGCAGACAAACGACGGTCTAAGAAATATGGCTCCGTAAAGCTCAAATTGACATCTTTGGTTCTTTGCGAAATACCGAAGTTGATACCCGCTTGTTGACCTCTCCCGCGGAAGTTGTTTTCTGTCACACCGGCACGGAACAAAGCACCGTTGGTGGTTGAATAACCAACACCAACATTGAAGTATCCGGTCGATTTTTCTTCAACTTTAACATCTAAATTGGCCTTATCCGGCGCAGTTTGCGAAGTTTCAATATCTACTTTGCTGAAGTAGTTCAAATTTTCAACATTACGACGTGAATCGCGAATCTTTGAAAAGTTCATGGCATCACCTTCTGCCACACGGAACTCACGACGAATCACTTCATCCAACGTGCGGTCATTACCGGTAATGTTAATACGGTCAATATAAATTCTGTCACCTTCATAAACATGGAAAATAACATCAACCTTATTATTTTCGGCATCACGAATCAATTCCGGTTCAATGTTGACAAATGCCACACCGCGCTTGCCCAAATAATCGGTCATCTGCGCAATGGTTTTATCAACATCGCTTTGCTTATACCACTCGTCTTCTTCTAATTCAATTTCGTCATACAAATCATCGGCGTTCACATTGTTCATATGTGATTGAACGCTGATTTTATTGACTTCATAGCGCGGACCTTCATCTAAAGAATATGTTAAAATAAACGACTTTTTGTCAGCACTCAATTCTGCTACTGCTGATTTTACCGCAAAGTCGGCATAACCGCGGTCTGTGTAAAAACGGCGTAACAGTTCTTTGTCATATTCCATTTTTTCGGCATCATACGTATCTTTAGAACTGAAAATACGATACCAACGGCTTTCTTTGCTCATAATTTCTTCTTGCAAATCAGAACCGGAATAGTGGTTGTTGCCTAAAAAGTTAATTTTATCAATTTTAGCGGTTGCACCTTCATCAATTTCATAAATCAAATCCACGCGGTTTTCATCTCGCTCAATAATTTTCGGTTCAACCGTCACCGTATAGCGACCTGTTTTGCGATAGACATCCAAAATGCGCTGAACATCTTGTTGCACTTTGGCTTTTTCGTAAATGGAGCGCGGGCCTAATTGCACTTCTTTTTCCAAAATTTTATCATCAATCTTGTCATTACCGTCAAACGCACGCTTGCCGATAATCGGGTTTTCCACCACACTGACCTTAAGCGAATCACCTGTGGTGTCAAAGTTAATATCGCTGAACAACCCGGTTTCATACAAACGCTTAAAGGCATTATCTAAAGCATCTTGCGAAACATTGCTGTTTTGCGGTAAGTTCAAATAAGACAGCACCGTTGCTTTTTCAACGCGCTGCAATCCGCTGACTTCAATGTTCTTTACATACGCCGCTTCAGCGTTCGTCTGCAAAGCCACCAAGCCGGCTAATATTCCAACATATAGTAGTTTATTCATATTTTTTTCCTTCATTAGTCAAACCAACGACTTATTAAATGCACAACATCATTCCATGTTGCCAAGACCATAATGGCCAAAATTATAGCAATCCCAAACTTAAAAATCCAATCTTTAACTTTAGGATTAAGTTCACGGCGAATGATCATTTCAATAAAGAAAATCACGAAATTTCCGCCATCCAGCACCGGAATCGGCAACAGGTTGATTAGCCCCAAATTAACCGATAACAATGCCATAAAATACAAAAAGCTGACCAGACCGCCGGTCTTTGTCACATCACCCGACATTTCGGCAATGCGAATAATACCGCCAACCTCGCCGCCGCCACGCTGACCTGTCACCATCTGAGCAACCGCGCGCAACGTATTCGCCGTCAAATCATACGCCTCAACAAAACCGGCCTTAACCGCTTTCATAAAAGGCATATTTTCTTCGGCAAAACTTACCTCCTGAGCCGAAATTACCCCCAGCATCCGGCGCTTTACTTTAGCACCGTTTTCCGGTTCATACTCGGTAACTTTTAACTCAACGTCAAAATGCAACGGACGACGATATTCAATAATAAACTCGTCATCAATATGCGTTTCAACATAATTTTTCAAATCATCAAACGTGTTTAGTGCCACACCATTTATGCTAACCAAAACATCATTCTTCAGTAATCCGGCTTTCTGTGCCGCGCTACCGTCATAAACATCACCAACAACAGCTGGTGCGCTTATTAATTCCCCTTTTTCATCTTTATCCATCGGTAAAGACTGGATACCAATAATTTTGCGGTGTTGCGATTTAGTTTCGCATCGTGGTGTAAAGTTCAGTTCTTCGGCTTGCAAGCTCACGTTCATCGGACGCTCAACATCAACCGCTATATTGTCTTTTTCCGCCAGCATTACCTCACTGCTGATGTCTTTAAAATCGAGCACTTCACGCTCGTTCACGCGCACAATTTTATCCCCGATTTTAATACCGGCTTCTTGAGCTGCGCCATTTTCCATCAGTCCGCCGACCACAGCCGGAAACACCATACGTCCCATGGTATAAAACAACCCAATAAAGACTAAAATGGCAAACAAATAATTAAACAACGGACCGGCCGACACAATCGCCAGTTTTTTCCACGGCTTTTGTAATTGGAAAGCACCTTTTTGTTGCTCTTCCGACAGAGCCGAAACATCTGTTACTGTTGAAGATGAGGCATCTCCGTCACCCAAAAACTGGCAATAACCACCAAGCGGTATGGCTGAAATTTTCCACTTTGTGCCGTGTTTGTCCGTCCGGCTCCAAAGTTCTTTACCAAAACCGATAGAAAAATCCGTTACCGTCACTCCCAGCATTCGCGCAATAATAAAATGCCCAAACTCATGCACAAAAACCAATATACCCAAAAGGATAATAAACGGCACAATGTAATATATAATATTAAGTATTGCTTCCATCGTCTTCACCTTAGAGCAAATACATAAAAAACATATACACAAACGGTGCGGCAAAAATCAAACCGTCCACACGGTCAAACACGCCGCCGTGCCCCGGAATGAGCTTCGACGAATCTTTAACACCGGCAATCCGCTTAATAGCCGATTCAACCAAATCGCCAATTTGTGCCAACACGGCAATAATTGCCGCCGTAATAGCATAAAACAACTGGCTATTAACTGTCCATTCATGATGTATTTTCAGAGGTTTATATGAAAACGAGATATAGCGGAACTTATCAAAATCATAAAAAGGTATATCAAAAACTTCAACGCATATATACATGAAGATAATGCTTACCGAAACCGCCAACAATATTCCCCCGCCCAAGCCGGACCACGTTTTGTTCGGGCTGATATTCGGCGCCAATTTCGGACCGCGCAAGTTGCACCCCACAACAAGACCGCCAATATCCATACTCCACACAATCAGGAAGAACCACATCACCATCATAAAGCTATAGTTGTAGCGTGGGTCAAAATTACCCTCGCTCGGGTCAAACAACAAATACATCCAAACCAAAGCGCCAATGCCGGTAGAAATATACGGTACGCCTAAAGTCAAAAGCTTACGGTGTTTTTCTTCATAAGCAATTACCCAAACAAAAAACGCCACAATTGCCATCATCGGCAACGCCAAGTTAGAACTCCAAATAGATACCGATAAACTAATCACATAAGCCGTCACATAATACGAAGCCGTAGTCGGTTTAGACAGCATTGCCGCCCACTCCCACGCGAGCAATCCACCAACAACCACCGCTAAAACTTCCACAAACGGACTTCCCAAATACAAAGCCTCCAACGCAATCGGAATCATCACGATTGCCGCTAAAATTCTTTTGGTGATAGCCCCAAATTTACGACTTACCATATCTTCTCTCCCTTGTTAGATATTCTTCAATAATTTTTTTCAATTCTTCTTTCGAAAAGTCCGGCCACAGCGTTGGCGAAAAATAAAATTCCGTATATGCCAACTGCCACAGCAAATAGTTACTGATGCGTTCCTCACCGCTGGTGCGAATCATCAAATCCGGCTCCGGCATATCTACCGTATAGAGTTTGGAAGCAAACTTTGCCATATCAATTTCTTCCGGCTTGAGTGTTCCCTGTTGCACCTCTTTGGCTAATTCGCGTGCCGCCGCCGTAATTTCCTGACGACCGCCGTAACTTAATGCCACACACAATGTCACCGCATTGTTCTGCGCCGTATCGGCTTCAATTTTAGCCATTTTTTCTAAAATATCCGCTGCCAACATCTGCCTTTCGCCAATAAAAACAATACGCGCATTATTCTCTTGCAGTTCCTTGAAGCCGGTGTCTAAATAGTGTCGAAGCAAGTTCATCAACGTTTCAACTTCCGCCGGCTCTCGTTGCCAATTTTCCGTCGAAAAAGCATACACCGTCATATATTTCACATCCATCTCTTTGGCGGCTTTGGCTATTTCCACCAATGTTTCGGCACCTTGTCGATGCCCCGCCGCAATCGGTAGACCGCGATTTTTGGCCCAGCGTCTGTTGCCGTCCATAATGAATGCGATATGTGTCAAACTTTTCGTTTCCACTTTCTTAAGTCCTAAACCTGCATAATATCCTTTTCTTTGGCGGCATAAAGTTCATCAGCCTTCTTAATGGCATCATCTGTCCACTTTTGAATATCATTATTGTAGCGTTTTTCTTCGTCTTCCGAAATCAGCGCATCTTTTTTCATTTTTTTGACTTCATCCATGGCATCACGACGAATATTGCGAATCGCCACTTTTCCCTGTTCGGCGTATTTGCCGGCAATTTTCACCAATTCTTTACGACGCTCCTCACTAAGCGGCGGAATCGGAATGCGAATCGTTTGTCCGTCGTTCATCGGGTTCAAGCCCAAATCGCTCTCACGCAAAGCTTTTTCTACCGATTTGAGCAAACTTTTATCCCACACGCTGACCGACAATGTACGCGGATCCGGCACACCAATAGTACCAACTTGGCTGAGCGGCGCCGGACTGCCGTAAGCTTCAATCATAATGCCATCAAGCAAACTGGCGTGAGCTCTGCCGGCTCTAAGACCTGACAAATCCGCCTTCATCGCCTCCAAAGTTTTTTCCATACGTCCCGTGGTATCTGTTTTTAATGTATTGTAATCCATGTCATCCCTC
>OMQE01000088.1 GCA_900313155.1 uncultured Rhodospirillaceae bacterium
ATCAATCTTCAAATACAATTCGCACTTTTTTGCCGTAAAAATCGAGAAGACGACGTAATTGGCTATAACACAAACATTTATTGTTTTCGATGCGTTTAAGCATTTTGGTACTGATATGCACGGCATCACTTAATTCTTCCAAACTCAATCCTCGCTCAAGCCGAAGTTGCTTAATTTGCGGGCAAATTTCTTTTATAATTTCCTTATTGATTAAATGAAATGTACTCATTTTTAAGAACTCCTCTTTTGTTAAATTAAAACAAAAAACCTTGCTTTAATGCAAAGCAAGGGGAGTTCACAACTGTACGTAATCAGTCCGGTTTATTCTATATATTAGACCGGCTCCCCTTAAAAAGGAGTTTTTTACGTAAGGAGTTGTGACACTCCATCGGCAAAACTCTTACCGACAAAGCTCATAGTAAATCAAAACGCATAAAAAGCAAGCAAAATTTTTTACTTACTTAAAATTGCCGTTTGGAAAATCGTCCTCGATAAACGCAAATAGAGTTGACTCTTTTATAAAAAATGATAAGTTAGTCGTCAAAAGTTAAATAACTTCTCTACGGGCTTAAAAACCGCCTTAATTTTGATGAGGAAAATGATGACTGACAACAAAACAATATACGCGCTTTCTACCGTTATGGGGAAATCCGGCGTGGCGGTGGTGCGTGTTTCGGGGGCAAAGGCGTTTGATGTTTATGATGAGATGACAAATAAAAAATCTGTCGATGTAAAAAGTCGTCAGATGGATTTGTTGAAATTGCATAATCAAGCGGGTGAATTGCTTGATTGTTGTTTGGTTGTTGGATTTCGGGCACCTAATTCTTTCACCGGTGAAGATACGGTAGAAATAAATTGCCATGGTTCAAAAGCAGTGATTCGCGGTATATTGTCGGCGTTGTCGGAAATACCGGATTTTCGGCTGGCAGAAGCGGGAGAATTTTCCCGCCGTGCCTTTTATAACGGCAAAATGGATTTAACTGAAGCCGATGGTTTGGCGGACCTCATAGATGCCGAAACGACCTTACAGCGCAAGGTGGCGCTTGAGCAAATGGGCGGAAAATTGTTATCACTTTATGATGATTGGCGTAACCGCCTTGTTTCTGTGCTTTCATACGTTGAAGCGTATATTGATTTTCCGGATGAAAATATTCCGGAGAACACTGTATTTAAACTGGAAAACGATGTTGAAGCGCTTAAAAAAGAAATAGAAAGCCATCTGGCAAATAACAAAATAGAAGAGCGCTTGCGTGATGGTTTTAAGGTGGTGATAGCCGGTCCGACCAATGCCGGAAAATCGAGTTTAATAAACGCCATTGCACAACGTAATGTGGCGATTGTTTCCGATATTGCCGGTACCACTCGTGATGTGATAGAAACATATATTGACCTGAATGGTTTTCCGGTGATTTTTTCTGATACTGCGGGTTTGCGTGAAACTGATGATACCATCGAAAAAATCGGTGTTAATTTGGCAAAAGAAAAAATTGCCGCGGCGGATTTTAAGTTGTTTTTGTTTGACGCCTCGATTGATGCGCCGGATATTTTCAATGACTATTTAGATTCTGAAAACAATTGGTTAATGGTGGCAAATAAAAGCGATAAATTAACCGAAGCGCAATGTCAGGCGCTCAAAAATGCCGGTTGTGTGTTGATTAGTGCCAAAAATAATGAAAATATTAGTGCTGTAACCGATAAAATATTATCTTATTTCAGTGAAATATATGATAAATCTTCAAGCGGACTGATAACCAGACAACGTTACAAAGAAGCCTTGAGTGAGTGTGTTGAAAACTTGGCGCGTTTCAATCTGCAAAAAGAAATAGAACTGGCGGCGGAAGATATTCGTTTGGCGTGTCGCTCCATTGGGAAGATTACCGGTCGGGTTGAGGTTGATGAAATTTTAGATAAAATCTTTTCAAGTTTTTGTATTGGTAAATAAATCTTAAAGAAAAATGAAAAAATAACACTGTTTTTAAATGTGTCATTAACTATTTTTATTGTTTAAAATATGGATAAGATTCTGATTCGACTCAATTTATAGTTTCGAACGGTGTATTTAAATGTTAACGGCTTAATTTTGCTGGTTTGATAGAATACGACATAATAAAACAAGTTTGCCCTGCATTAATGTTTCACGTGAAACAATTTAATTTTTTTGAAAAAGAATCAATCACTTATCAAGCTAAGTTGAATCAAATTATTCATAAGCCTAAATATCTGCAAAAAATGGTAAAATCGGCGCTTGATTTTTATATATATTGGTGTATGATGTGCCCAAAAATGAGGTTGAAAATGGAAAATTTTTACGATGTAATTGTTGTTGGTGGCGGTCATGCCGGATGTGAAGCTTGTGCGGCATCGGCAAGAGCCGGAGCCAAAACATTGCTGATTACGCATAAAATTGCGACGATTGGTGAAATGTCATGCAATCCGGCTATTGGTGGTTTGGGCAAAGGACACTTGGTGCGCGAAATTGATGCGCTTGACGGGTTGATGGCACGCGTAATCGATAAAGCAGGCATTCAGTTTAGAATGCTTAATTTATCTAAAGGACCGGCTGTGCGCGGGCCACGCGCTCAGGCAGACAGAGAACTTTATAAAAAATATATGCTCGAAGCCTTGCAACAAACGCCGAACTTATATATTAAAGAAGCGGCAGTCGAAGGTTTGATTTTTGAAGATGATAAAGTAACCGGCGTAATAACAGCGGAGGGCGAACGCATTTTGGCTAAATCTGTGGTGTTGACCACCGGTACTTTTTTGAACGGTGTCATGTTCACCGGTCATCAGACCAGTATTGGCGGTCGGGTTGGTGATGTTGCCTGCACCGGTATAACACCGTATTTAAAGCAAAAAGGCTTGAAACTCGGTCGGCTCAAAACCGGTACACCGGCACGTTTGAACGGCAATACCATCAATTGGGAT
>OMQE01000126.1 GCA_900313155.1 uncultured Rhodospirillaceae bacterium
CCGATTTTAAGGTTATGGCCGAAGATTTTGAGTTTTCTTTACGTGCGTTTGAACTCTGTTCTAAAACTGTATGCGTGCAACGAAAACTGGTTGTCTATCGGCAAAACAGCGCCAGTCTGACGCACCGTCCGCTATCTTTTGCGGCAATAGATGATCACATTCGCCTTTTGCGTTACGCTGTTTGGCATTTTAGGGATTCTCTCGACCGCCCTATCCGCCATAAACTGTGGCATTTATTATCGCGCATGGTATTGCTTTATACGTGTATTTTTCCGTATCAACAAGCCGGAAACTATACCGATTTTTGGGATAAATATCGTCCACTCTGCCTAACTCTGCACCAAAACGGCGAATTTTTTCCTAATCGCCTGTCTTTGATTCATCAGTTGATATATTTTCTGTTTGCTCGGCAACAATATACGGCTTTACAATTTGTCCTGTCGATTTATCTAAAATTCCGCCAACAAACGTAATTAAAACGTGTAGCCGCGCAAAAGCTCCGCCACCGCCATCGGCTTTTTACCTTGACGTTGAATATCCAAAATTTGCAAAGCCCCTACCCCACAACCAACAAAAAGCGAATCGCCGTCTTGCTTAATTTGCCCTGCCGATAAGGTCATATTTTCGGTAATTAAGGCACGCAAAACCTTAAATCGTTCCCCTTTATGCTCAAAAAACATTGCCGGAAACGGACTAAATGCACGAATTTTATTATACAAATTATTTGCACTCATCTGCCAATCTATCAAACATTCGGCTTTATCAATTTTGGCGGCATAGCAAGCCTGCGCCTCATCTTGACGTTGCGGCGGATATTTCTGCGGCGCTTTTAATACAGCCGAAATCAAATCAGCCCCAATCTCCGCCAACTCATCATGCAACATTTCGCCATTCATGGTCGGGGTAATTTCAACTTCGCCCTTGAGCAACATATCTCCGGTATCTAATCCTTCTGCCACCTGCATAATGGTCACACCGCTTTGTTTGTCGCCAGCTTCAATGGCACGCTGAATAGGTGCTGCCCCGCGCCAACGCGGCAACAATGAAGCATGAATATTCAAACACCCGAACGGATAAGCCTCTAACACCGGCTTTGGCAAAATTAGCCCGTATGCAGCCACCACCGCCACATCGGCATTCAAAGCGGCAAATTTCTGCTGTTCATCAACGTTGCGCAAAGTTTTAGGCGTGCGAACCTCAATACCATTAGCCTCTGCGACTAAATGCACCGGCGTTTTATTAAGTTTATTACCGCGACCGGCCGGTTTCGGTTCCCGCGTATAGACACAGACCACCTCATGCTCTTTGATTAAACGTTGCAACGCCGGCACAGCAAAGTCCGGCGTTCCCATAAATACAACTCTCATTCTTCCCCTAAACCCATACGATTAGTCTTAACTTCAATTTCGTATTGAGAAGCAAAATCTTTAAGTAAAGCTTCCGACATTTCTCGGCTTGTTTCAGCATGTAAAGACTGTAATAACAATACCTTATCTGCATCACTTAAAGACTTACTATCATCATAGGTATGCGTTGCCGCAATCAATAAAAAGTCGTTTCCTCTCGGTAATGTGACAACCTCGTCAATGTCGGCACCAAACAGCGAAAACATTTCGTTCGGCGTCAAATCTGCCACTTTTTCATTACGGCTTATCGGCATAGATTTCATCACTTTTAAACCATATCGTGCCGCCACTTGAGCAAACGAATCACCCTGCTCCAAATCATGCGCCACATTATCGGCAGTTTCCTGAGTAACCGAAGCCAATTCACGCTCATACCAAATTTGCTTCAGGCGTGCTGTTGCTTCTTCACGCGGCATTTGATGAGTCGGCAAAATTTCTTCCACTCTGATAAGCAAAATACCATTATCATCTTCCACTGCTTGAGTAATTTCACCTTCATTATATGTAAATGCCGAATCGATAGCGTCTTTATTATTTTTCAATATTTGAGCCACCAATTTATGGTTGGTCTCGGCGGTGCCGTCTTCTGCCAAATTATTTACCGTTACCAACGTAATGTTATAATCTTTGGCAATATCTTCCAATTTTGCACCGGCACCAATTTTATCTTCAATGGCGTTCACCACTTCATAACTTCCGTCATAGGCGCGGTCTGCGCGAATTTGCTCGGCAATTTGCGCTTCGGCAACGGTGCGATCTGTTTTGCTGGCGGCTTTCATATCTACCACCTTCAAAATTTGCCAACCATCAGCAATTTTGACCACATCGGAAGTTTGACCTTTGTTCAAACTGAAGACAATATCAGCCAATTCATCAGATAAATCTGCTCTTGCCACAAAACCAATCTGAACATCATCTGCGTTCTGACCATATTTTTGCGCCACATCCATAAAATCAGCCCCTTGAGCTAACTGCGCCGCGGCCGCTTTGGCATCTTCTTCGTTTTCAAACACCATTTGCAGCACATCACGCTGTTCCGGTTGTTCAAACTCGTCAATATTTTCCTCATAATAAGCGTTTATTTCTTCTGCCGATACTTCAATATTTTTTTCAATATCATCCATGGAAAGGAAGAAAACACTCACATTGCGCTTTTCCGGAATTTCAAATTCTTCGGCAAAATCGTCATAAATGGTGTCAAGTTCTTCATCATCAGGCTGTTGTGTAACGCGCATATTTTCTTGTGCAACTTTGATATAGTTGAATGTGCGGCGCTGACCGAGCACTTTTTGCATTTGTTCAACCATAACCTCCGGCACATTGGCATAAGCTACTTGCGAATCGATTAAAATTTTGCGCGCCATATTGCGTTTGATTTCTGCAATCATTTCTTGTTCAGTTTGACCGGTTTTATTCAAATACCATTTATATACTTCTCGGTCAAATTGTCCGTTAGCGTTCAAAAATTGCGGCGAAACCATAATCACCTGACGAACCAGCGAATCGGTAAAATCAACATTATATTTTTGCATTAAATTTTCAATAATAGCATCTTCGGTCATTGTTTGTGCCAAAGCATTTGCCACTTGCGCCTTCATTTTTCCGTCTTCGTCCGGCTCCATACCCACCGCACGCATTTTAGCCAATTCTTTTTGTACCGCATACGAAAACTCGCTTTGCGATATTGCAATATCACCAACCTTAATCACCGCCTTATTGTTGTTCGCGCTGTTAATATAGCCCGAAACGCCAAACAGCGACATAAAGCTTAAAGCTGTTATTGTTAAAATGATTTTAGTGAACCAACTTTCACGCATACTTGCAAACTTACTAATCATATTTTTTCCTTATATAATAAAAAGTTATTTTTGCTTATTATAAAAATATAAATAATGAATGCAATTCTTAAATTAAATTATGCAACGCAATAAAATGTGCCTAAACTGTTTTTTTTGTAGAAAAATAAAAATCCGTATGCTAAAAATGGAGAAGTTTTTATATGTTTTATTGAATGAAGGATAAATGAATATGGCTCGTAAAAAATTAATTGCCGGTAACTGGAAAATGAATTGTTTGTCGGCAGAAGGCGTGGCCTTGGCAAAAGCCGTGGCTGAAAAAGTTAAGGCAAATAAATATGATTGCGATTTTTTAATTTGCCCGCCGTTCACCTTGCTCGGTTTAGTTAAAAAATGCCTGCGCGGCACAAAAATTGCTCTTGGTGCGCAAGACGTCCATTTTGCCGAATTTGGCGCTCATACCGGCGACATCAGTCCATTGATGCTCAAAGATTTAGGTTGTTCATACACCATTATCGGCCATTCTGAAAGACGTGTTGACCATAAAGAATCGAACGCTTTAATTAACAAAAAAGCCGTTGCCGCACATCAGGCCGGCTTGAATACGGTGATTTGTATCGGTGAAACGGGGGCTGAACGTGATGCCGGCAAAACCATCAAGGTTTGCCAAGACGAAATTAACGGTTCCGTTCCTGCTGATGCAACTGCAAAAAATACGGTTATTGCTTATGAACCGATTTGGGCTATTGGCACAGGTAAAACACCTACAGCAACCGATGTTCAGGAGGTTCATGCAGCCATTCGGGCGGCTTTAGCGAAAAAACTCGGTAAGGCTACTGCTCAAAAAATGCGGATTCTCTACGGCGGGTCGGTTAAACCGAATAACGCTTCCGAATTGTTAAAATTGCCAGATGTTGACGGCGCTCTTATCGGCGGTGCCAGCCTGAAGGCAGATGACTTTGTGGCCATTGCGGCAAATGCTTTGAAATAGGAAAGGAAAAAATTATGGGGTCTTTAGGTTCTGTATTGCTCGTTTTGCAATTGATCGTCGCTATTTTTTTGGTGGCTGTGATTTTGATGCAACGTTCCAACGGCGGTGCTTTAAGCGGTTTAGGCGGAGATAGTGGCATTGGCGGTTTATTAAGTGCACGCGGCAAAGGTAATGTTTTAACTCGCACCACAGCTGTTTTGGCAACCTTGTTTTTTGCTTTAAGCATGGCTCTGTCTATTTATTACAGCCATGTTGAAATTCACCGTGCATCAATTGTTGATGGTGCATCTACGGCACCGGTTGCTGAAGAAAATTCTGTGCCGGAGGTTCCGACAACACCGGAAAAACCGTCTGAACCAGATGTTCCGGTTGCGGAGTAACACTTTTGAAGATTTTGAACTGACATAAGGCACTTAAAAACAGTTAAGTGCCTTTGTCACTTTTTAATAAGTATCTTTTATAAGGAAAAAAATATGTCTGAACTAAATGTAAATCCTCATTCCAAATTTATTTTCATTACCGGCGGCGTGGTTTCATCTTTGGGTAAAGGTCTTGCTTCGGCTTCGCTGGCGGCCATTTTGCAAGCACGCGGCTATAAAGTGCGTTTGCGCAAACTAGACCCGTATTTGAATGTTGATCCGGGAACAATGAATCCGTGCCAACACGGCGAAGTGTTTGTTACCGATGATGGTACCGAGGCTGATTTGGACTTGGGGCACTATGAACGTTTTTCAGGGGTGCCGGCAAAGCGCACCGACAGCGTTACCACCGGTAAAATTTATCAACGAGTGATTGAAAAAGAGCGTCATGGCTATTACTTAGGCTCGACTATTCAGGTTATTCCGCATGTAACCAACGAAATTAAGGAATTTATATTATCAGACATTCATGATGAAGATTTTGTGCTGTGCGAAATCGGCGGTACGGTTGGCGATATTGAGGGACAGCCGTATCTGGAAACCATTCGTCAGGTAGCCTATGAATTGGGACGTGAGCGCACAATGTTTATACATGTGACTTTGTTGCCGTTTATTCCGACGGCGGGCGAGCTTAAAACCAAACCGACGCAACATTCGGTAAAAAAATTGCAGGAATACGGTATTCAGCCGGATATGATTTTGTGCCGCACGCAGATGGCTATTCCGGAAAATGAAAAGCGAAAATTGGCACTGTTTTGTAATATCAGAGAAGAAAATGTGATTACCGCTTTAGATGCGCCGAGCATTTATCAGGTGCCGTTGGCTTATTCGGCAGAAGGTATGGATCGGCAGGTTTGCAAGCACTTCAATTTGCCGTATGATAAACCTACAGATTTAAGCAAA
>OMQE01000086.1 GCA_900313155.1 uncultured Rhodospirillaceae bacterium
GTGTCAGCGATGTATTCGATTGTTGGTTCGAATCCGGTTCTATGCCGTATGCGCAAATTCACTATCCGTTTGAAAACAAAGAATGGTTTGAAAATCATTTTCCGGCAGACTTTATTGTGGAAGCCATTGACCAAACACGCGGTTGGTTTTACACATTAACGGTGTTGTCAACAGCGTTGCACCATCGTCCGGCGTTCAAAAACTGCATTTGCACCGGTTTGCTGATGGCTGAAGGCGGGCAAAAGCTTTCGAAACGTTTGAAAAACTATCCGGACCCGAATGAAATTTTGGAAACAATCGGTTCGGAGGCACTTCGTTGGTTTTTGGTTTCATCTCCGGTACTGAAAGGCGGTAATGTGGCCGTGGATAAAGAAGGCAAAGAAATTGCCAAGGCTTCGCGTTCGGCTATGATTCCTCTATGGAACGCCTTTTATTTCTTCACGCTTTATGCTAATGCCGAAGATTATAAAGCTAAAGAAATCAACCATTCAAGCGAAGCGATGGATAATTACATTTTATCTAAGCTGAAGTTGTTGGCAGATAAAGCAAAGCACGGTTTTGAGACCTATGATATTGCCGAATCGTGTAGCGAGTTGGCGGCATTTATGGAAATTTTGAACAACTGGTATATTCGCCGCACGCGTGACCGTTTTTGGGCAGGTGATGCTTTAGCGTTTGACACGCTTTATACGGTGCTGGTTAACGTGGCAAAATTAGCTGCGCCGTTGATGCCGTTTATCAGCGAATATATATACAAAAATTTGACCGGAGAAGAATCTGTTCATTTGTGCGACTACCCGAATTTGAGTAATATTACGCCTGATGAAAAACTGATGAGTGATATGGACTTTGTACAAGATTTGTGCTCAACAGGTAAAAATATTCGCGAAGAAAAGAACTTGCGCAACCGTCTGCCGCTTGCCGGTTTAACGTTGGTGGGTGCCGAACTTTCATCGGAATATCAGGAAATTGTTAAAGATGAACTGAATGTGAAAGAAGTTCGCTTTGATAACAATTTAGCCAACTATGCCACCAAGAGTGTTTATTTATATACACCGCTTTTAGGTAAAACGCTTGGCAAAGATATGGGGGCGGTTATGGCGGCATATAAGCAGGGTAACTGGAATTTGAACACAGATGGCACACTTGAAATTGGCGGTAAGACGCTGACCGGCGATTTATTTGAAGTGCGTTTGGATATGAAGGACGGTGTTGCCGGACACGCCTTTGCCGACAATAAGGCGGTGTTGTTACTTGATACCAACATTACGCCGGCGTTGAGCCGCGAAGGTATGGCACGCGATTTTGTGCGTATGGTGCAAACATTGCGTAAGGACAAAGATTTCAACATTTCCGACCGTATTGAATTGTGCTATTCAACAAATAATGGGGAATTAGCTCAAGCATTGGCAGAAAATGAAAAATATATTGCCGAGCAGGTTTTGGCAGTGAAGGTTTTGCCAAATTGCGCATCGGGGACTGCCGGAGAAATTGAGGGCGCTGAAGTTGTCTTTGATGTAAAAGTTGCGGCATAATGCAAAAAAACAGTTGCACAATTTAAAAAATAGGCTATATTGTGCACTGTTTTACGGATAGATGGCCGAGTGGTCGAAGGCGCACGATTGGAAATCGTGTGTACCTCTAAAGGGTACCGAGGGTTCGAATCCCTCTCTATCCGCCATTAACAAAAAGCACCTCTTTGAGAGGTGTTTTTTTGTTAATTCGGTCGGATAAGGGATTTGAACCCGAGCAAAAGAGGGTTTGACCAGGAGCCTCCGGCAGACGGAAGTATGCCGGTCAGCGAAAGCTGATAGGCGACGCAGCGGCGCAGATTTTTTTATAAAAAAATTAAGCCAATCCCTCTCTATCCGCCATTAACAAAAAGCACCTCTTTGAGAGGTGTTTTTTTGTTAATTCGGTCGGATAAGTGATTTGAACCCGAGCCAAAGAGGGTTTGACCAGGAGCCTCCGGCAGACGGAAGTATGCCGGTCAGCGAAAGCTGATAGGCGACGCAGCGGCGCATATTTTTTTATAAAAAAATTAAGCCAATCCCTCTCTATCCGCCAAAAGCAGAGAGAAAGAATAAAGATTGTGGGCTCATTGCCCAAAATAGGGCGGGCGGAATAAGGATAACCTCTACTTTTATTTGCTACTGTTTGTTTTTTTGAATTTTCAAGTGTAACTTTAATTCATAAAATTCTGGTATTCATTTTTTTGATATTGACAAATACCAAAAAATATGGCAATTTCCGGAAGAAATTTAATATTATTTATAAACCATTTAATATTACAATTATGTCAACATTAAAAGAATTTTACAAAAATTTCGGTCAAACATTTCCGTTGGCCGTGGTGAAAAATGCCTATGTCAAAGTTCAGGGCGGCGCAGAAGTTGGTCCTGCTCTATTAACAGCCGCAGATGAGTATGCCGAGAAATTGGCTAAATTACCGCTGAATTACACCGGTTATACAGCCGTTAGTAGCATTGATCAAATCGTGGTTTATCAGCTTAAGACTACCTCTGAACGAGGTCTGCGCTTGGCTAGTCCGTATGCCGATAAAAATTCACGCGGATTGGCTGTTGCTCGATTGGGCGAGAATTTTGAGTGTGACGTCATTGCTGTCTATACCCATCAGCCGGATGCCGTCTTAGGCTCCTATAGTCAGCGCAACCGCTATGCCGTTGTGGTTCGGCTGGATTGCGGCGGTGTTCAGATTGAGGAAGGCATGCGTAAGAAACTGCAAGGTTTGGCAGATGCTTTAGCAAAGAATGTTCTAGCGGGGTATCCGGAATATCTGGTGGCTCTGCACAATGTTCAATACCGCAAGGAGCATAAGATGAAGTATGAGCCGGCTCCCCAATGGGAAGATTTTCTGCTTTCAAAATCGCTTCGCTTTGTTGAGCATGTGAACGACGAGTATGAACAAGGTATCTGGTTCTACACACCCAAATGGGTGACCATTGGTGAGTATTTACAAAACTTTGCTCAAAAAGTCGGGCTCAAACTGAAAATTACCGAAATCAACGTATTCGGCTTAGATCGGTAATAACCTTTCTCTTTTATCCCCTTGGTGCTTCTGCATCTTGGGGATTTTTTATATATTGCTTAAAATTTCAATATCATAAATATCGTAGGCATCCAGCAACAAAATTGTTCCAAGTGCAATTCGATAAACCACAAACGGCCAAAAACTCCACTTTTTGAGCCACTGCATCATTATAAAAATTGCCGACAACGAAAAGATAAAAGAATAACCGATACCATGTAATGCATCATTGATTTGCCCTATGTCACCGCTTTGCCACAAGCCATAAATTGCCAACGCACCGGCTGCCAAAATTGTCGGAATAGACAGGAGCATAGAAAATTTTGCTGCTTCACGCCGTTCTAAGCCCAAAAAACGTGCCATGGTAATTGTCACACCGGAGCGACTCGTTCCCGGCAACAAAGCCAAACACTGCGCCAAACCAATTAAAAAAGCGTCTTTGAGTTCTAATTGACGAATTTGTTTTAAGGTCACAGCCCACGTATCAACCACCCACAACAATATACCATAACACAAAATGTTCCAACCGATAAGCTTGGTGCTACGCAACCAATCGGTCCCGAAATATTTGAGCGCGCCCCCCATAATCAGCGCCGGTATGGTCGCAACCAGCAAAAGATAAAACAATTGATTGCCGGAAAAACGGAACTTTGGTAAAAAGCGCGTTTTCCATAAATCAGCCAATATTTGCCACAGCGTTGGCGAAAAATAGAGTATTACAGCTAAAACGGAACCAATATGTAATGCCACATCCATTGCCGCGCCTTGGTCGGTAAAATCGGTAAATTTAGAAAACAAAATCAAATGCCCCGATGAACTGACCGGTAAAAATTCGGTCAGCCCCTGTAACAACGAAAGCAGTATCAATTGTAGTTCACTCATCTATTCCCCCATATATTTGCCGCTGTATTGCCGGCATTTCTTTTTATTGATATCAAGTAGCGAATGTGGTCGAAAACGCACGTTATTCAAAGATGCGCCCCAATGCAAGTGCGCTCCGGTGGCGCGACCGCTTTTTCCCACATGGCCGATTATTTGACCTTGTCTGACAACCTCACCTTTTTGCACAGCTAAATCTTGCAAATGGGCATAAATTGTTTGTAAGCCTTGTCCGTGGTCAAGAATTACCATATTACCGGTATAAAAATAATCTTTACCGCTTAATACCACCACACCGCTGCCGGAAGCTTTGACCGGTGTTCCGAGAGGGGCGGCAATATCTGTTCCGCTGTGTGGATTTTTAGGCACGCCGTTAAAAATACGCTGATTACCGAATTGCCCGCTGATGCGCCCATCAACCGGCACAATAAAACCTTCACGCCAATATTGCGCCATATTTTTTTGCCCTAAAGCATGCCTCACATCTTTCTGCTCACGAACAATTTCTGTTTGATGTTTTTTGTTGGGTGTCACATGGTGCTGTTCCACACCGTCCACACGCTGAATATCCCACTTTGTTTTTGCCACATTCAGCTCATAAACATCACTGGCATCTGTTAGCGAATAAGCTCCAAATTCCAGCTTTTGCGGAGCGTCACGATGCAACGCAACAAGCGCTATTCCTTCTTCATTTAATGAATAATCTTTTCTATTTAAATTTTTGAAAACAGATATTTTTTTTGCATTTTTATCTTTAAGCAGAATCAGTTCACCTTGTTTGACTTCGCCACAAACTTCTAACGCTTCGACCGCTGTAACACCGCCGAAACACAAGCTAAAAATCATCAAACAAATCGCCTTGAACGGCACAATCTCTCTCCGTAACACGAGCTTTTACAATTCCGTCGGCAAAACGAATATGCAATTTTTCACTGCTTTTTGCTTTATTGGTACTATATATGGTGCGAAATTGGCTATCCGACACCCACGCAAAACCGCGTTTTAAGACCGATTCAACCGACACAGACTCTAAACGCAACCCCAAATTTTTCAAGCTTTCAGTTTTTACCGATAGCAGGTTTGTAACATAAAAAGGTTTCAAATTCGTCAACAAAAGTGCATTATTTTTATCTTTGAGCAAATTTAAAAAAGCTAACTTCAAACGTTCGCTTCGATCATCTATTTTTTGCTGATTTTCGAGCAATATTTGCTCCAGTGACGGTATCCCTCGCGCCAAGCCTTCTACATATTGCGTCAGCTCGTTAAAATAGCGAAATACAGCATTTTTGAGCCGCATATCGGTTGTTAAAAGCCCGCTGTATATCTCATTTTTCACCGGCACCGCAAATTCTGCCGCACCTGTCGGCGTTGGTGCGCGCACATCTGCGGCATAATCTATCAACATCGTATCGGTTTCATGCCCCACGGCCGAAATCAGCGGAATTTCAGAATCATATACCGCACGCACCACCACTTCTTCATTGAACGGCCACAAATCTTCCAAGCTACCGCCGCCACGTGCTACAATCAACACATCAGGACGGTTAATATCCCCTTTCGGCAGAGCGTTAAACCCTCTAATGGCAGCTGCAATTTTTTCGGCAGCTCCTTCGCCTTGCACCGCTGTCGGCCAAACGATAATCCGACACGGAAAACGGTCACGAATACGGTGAATAATATCTCTGATAACCGCGCCGGTCGGACTTGTTACCACACCAATTGTCTGTGGCAAATACGGAATTGGCTTTTTATGCGCGGCATCAAACAACCCTTCGGCTAAAAACTTTTGTTTGCGTTCTTCCAAAAGCTTCAAAAGTGCGCCCTGACCGGCAATTTCCAACTTTTCAATAACCAGCTGATACGATGAGCGCCCGTTAAAAGTGGTGATTTTGCCGGTGGCAACAACTTCAACCCCATCTTCAATTTTGACCGGTAGCGAATTTGCCACCCCGCGCCAACACACCGCCGCCAACAACGAATTTTCGTCTTTAAGCGACAAATACCAATGACCGGAATCGGCTCTTTTAGCCCCGAAAATTTCGCCCTTAACGCGAACATTAGCAAACGACGTTTCCACCAATTGCTTAATGGCAAAAGAAATTTCGCTGACTGTCCATTCATTTTTTTGTGCAAGCATATCAATCATACTAGGCATCATAACGCATTTGCGATCATAATCAACGACAATCTGATTTTGTTCACTTAAAATAAGAAAACGCCGCAGAACTATAGATTCTACGGCGTTGTTTTTTTGCAAAATTACAAACTATCTTTGAGTTTGTTTGGCTTGGCGTTTGGCGAGTTTTTCCGCAAGGTCACTGTGTCGTTTTGTGCGCTTTGCTGTTAATTCTTCACCGGCTTCTTTGCGATACGCCTCAAAATCAATTTCTGCCGCACCGCCTTTGAAGTGAATACCGCTGGCTTTTGCTTGTTGCACGGCTTGGGCGTGTCTGTCTGCGGCAATTACGCCGCCTGTATCGTTATCAAGGGAAGCATTGTTGAGCTTGCGCTTCAAATCTGATTTAACTTTTGCAACATCAATTTTCTGATTAAGTAAGGCATCAATATTTGTGGCCAATTCTTGTAATTTTTCACCACGCATTTGTAAAAATTCCAAAGTTTTATTGCTTGTTGAATAGTCTTTTTTCAGGGCTTTATTTAGTTCTGCAACTTCTTTTAGCTCATCGGGTTGCGGCTTAAGTGCGGCAAAAATTTTGCGAAAACCATTGTCAACTGCTGAAAACTTACCATATTCCGCTTTTCTTTGTGGCATATCATGATAAGCATCTTCAATTGTCTGCAACATAAACTCTCGTGTTACTAATGGCACATGAAAACACTTGCGTTGTTGCTGCGCAATTACTAATACTTGCGCCAGTGTTTCTGCTAACTTTTTCGGGTCATCTTTAGACGCCTTGATTTTTTCATCAATCATCACAGCACCTTTACATGTCCACATTTTTTCTATGCCGTATTTTTCTATAACTTCTTTAAGTGACATCTTGCCAAACGCGGCTTCTTCTTTTTCGTTCATAAAATAAATTTCATCATCACGTTGAGAATTAAGTCCGTAAATTAAATCATCCTCCAAACTCTTACCATATCTTTTCATCAATGTGGCAAACATTTCTTGGCGTTTTTCATGGCCGAACGGTGCCATAATTTTATCGGCCTTATCCTGATATTTTTTATACGTCGTTTCTAAACTTTCTTTGCTCGGAAAACCATCTTTAAACAACTTTTTTGCGACAGCCAATTCTTCCGGATTCAACAATTCAATTTCTTGTTTTAAGCCTAAATCGGAAATATGCTTACCGAAAATTTGTTGCAATTTCGGCCGACGTTGGGCCGGCGTTTTCACTTCATCCAAACTTTGTCCCTTTTCCTTAGCGGCAATCAGCTCTTGTCCATATTGTGCGTAAACTTCTTCTTTTTCCGGATACCAATTATCAATAGCATTACGATTACCTTCAAAATTATGCACGGCATACGAAATCCAACGCATTTTATCTGCCTTATCACAAGCCTCAACATAAGCTGCCAAATCTTTTTGCAACGCTTTTTCATCATAAGAGAAGTCTTTGGTTATATCTTCAACTTCTGCCAACTGATTAGCGATGTTTAAATAGTCACGGACGCGCGTTTCGCCGGATATGACATATCCTGTGGCATGCGGATTATTTTCAGTAGGCACCACAAATTGCACCACCTCGGCCGGACCAAAATTTTCATAATGCATACTTTTACCAATGGTTGGTTCAATCTTTTTTTCTGTCATGGTTTAGCTCCTTCTTATTTTGCAAAAAAAAACGACCGTTTAATTATGATAATCTTAGCTCCATTCCGCAATTTTGTCAATATATTTTTCATGAAAGTATAATGCTTTGATTTTACAATA
>OMQE01000085.1 GCA_900313155.1 uncultured Rhodospirillaceae bacterium
ATGTTTTTGCAAAGCATCAATTTCTTTCTGTTGGCGCGCCAACTCATCTTCGCCGGCCTGAATTTTTTTAGCCGCCTCACGCATTTTGCGGTTCACCGCATCTAATTCGTCCTTAACCTGATTAGCTTGTTGTTCCATTTGAGCGCTTTGCTGCTTAACCCGTTTGGCGGCCGCTTCTATTTGCGCCAAATCGTCTGCCGAAAGGTTAGAACCTTTAGCCTCAAGTGTTTTTTGCAAAGCAGCCGAAATATCTTTTTTCGGCGGAAGCGGTGCCACCGTTATTTTGGCATGAACCGTATATAGCGGGGTAGCTAACAAAGCAAATAATATGAGCAGTCTGATTTTCGTCACGATTTTCCTCTATTTAATTAAGAGCGAGTGACCGGTCATTTCGCTTGGTTGTTCTAAACCGAGCAAGTCTAACAAGGTTGGTGAGATATCTGCCAAGCGACCATCTTTTAGACCTTTAACATCTGCCGGTGCATTATATAAAACGGCACGAACCTTGCCAACCGTATGCGCCGTATATGGCTGCCCTGTGGTTTCGTCTATCATCTTTTCAACATTTCCGTGGTCAGCCGTTACCAAAAGAACACCGTTCATTTCTTTAATGGCATTAACCACGCGTCCCAAACATTCGTCAACCGCCGCTACAGCCTTGAGCGCCGCACTCATAATACCTGTATGTCCAACCATATCGCCGTTGGCATAATTACAGATAATAGTATCGTATTTTCCGCTTTTAATGGCATCAACCAAGGCATCGGTCACTTCATAAATGCTCATTTCCGGCTTCAAATCATAGGTGGCAACTTTCGGACTGTTAATCAAAATACGGTCTTCGCCTTTGAACATTCTTTCTTCACCACCGTTAAAGAAGAATGTGACATGGGCATATTTTTCGGTTTCAGCAATACGCAGTTGCGTCAATCCGTGGTTAGCCACCACTTCGCCATATATATTCTTCAAAGCTTCCGGCGCAAAAATTGTTTTCATAAAACGGTTGTGGTCAACCGAATATTCCGCCATGCCGACATTGATGGAAAAATGCACAATTTTCTGGCGCTTAAAGCCATCAAACTTGTCATCTGCCAAAGCATATAAAATTTCGCGGGCGCGGTCGGCACGGAAATTTGCCATCAAAACGGCATCACCGTCATTTGCTCCTTCATAGTCGCCGATAACGCACGGCACCACAAATTCATCGGTTACACCGGCACCGTAAGAAGCGCTCATTGCTTCGTCGGCGGAGGAATAGCGCTTGCCGTTAGCCGACACAATATTATTATAAGCAAGTTCAACACGGTCCCAACGCTTGTCACGGTACATGGCATAAAAACGACCTGAAAGTGTGGCAATACGCACATTATCCATACTCTTAACGGCATCACTAAATTCACGCAAAAAGCCTTGCGCCGAACTTGGCGGTGTATCGCGACCGTCCAAAAAGGCGTGAACATTAACCTTAATGCCGTTGTGATTAAGAATGTCACAAAGGGCAACCATGTGCGCCTGATGCGAATGCACGCCGCCCGGCGACATCAACCCCATCAAGTGGCAGGTTTTGCCGTTGTTTTTTAGTGTGTCTATCAACTCTACAACAACCGGATTCTTTTCTAGGCTATGGTCGGCAATGGCTTGGTCTATTTTCGGTAAATCTTGCATTACCACGCGACCGGCACCCAAATTCATGTGTCCCACTTCCGAGTTGCCCATTTGTCCTGCCGGCAAGCCGACATCTAAACCGCTGGTTTCAACCAATGCCGTCGGGCAAGTTTCAACAAGTTTATGCCAATTTGGTGTGTTGCCTTGTTCTATGGCATTATCTGCGGTAATTTTTTCTCTGTATCCCCAGCCGTCCAAAATGAGTAACATAACCGGTTTTTGCATTTTATTTTTCCTTTCTTTATTTCTGCAAAGTAATTTAAACTGACACCATTATATATAATAAAACAAAATTTAAAAGCACTATTTATAATTTTATAAACAGGCTTATTTTTATAAAGGGTAAAAAAAACAATTTTTATTGACATATCAAAATGTATCCATAAACTTAATGTAAAAGGTTAGGAAAAACGATGAAAAAATATGTTTTATTATGCGGTTTGATGTGTGTAGCTTCAACGGCCAATGCCGGCGAGTGGATTTATGATGTTTCCGGCGTAGCAAACGGATTATACGGCTATTCAGACTATGCCAAGCGTTACAAAGCACAGCATAAACATCATCACACACCAATCAGCGGCGAAATTTATACTTATGCCGGATATCGTTTTGAAAACGGAACGGAATTTAAAATCGGTTTAGACGGACAGGCGGCTGACGGCAAGGAAGTGGAAGATTATAATCATGGAACATGGGGCGAAAATTTATATGCAACCATTGTGTCTGATTACGGTGAGTTCAATGTCGGGCAAGTTTATAATGCGGCATATCAGCTGGCTGTGGGGGCACCGTCGGTCGGGTATTTTAGGGTGAATAATTCTCCGATTACCGATTTTGTGGCTAACCCGAACTGGCAACGCCGACATCATAAAATTGCTTCTTACAGAACACTCAATTCAACCTATTTGAATACCGATGCCGATGCGCTGAAAGCAAGCTACATCACACCGCAATGGCATGGTGTAAAAGCGGCATTTTCATATACGCCGGACAGTTACTCCGAAGCCGGTTTAATCAATCGGAAAAGCCGGTATGATAATCGTTCATCATACGCCGGCGGGGTATATTATAATGGGGTATTTGAGTGGTTTGAAATGGAAAGTTCGCTGGGTTATGCCTATAATCGCAAAAATAATCAAGAAGCCTCGGCCGGTTTGAGCTTGTATCGCAAAGGCTGGACTTTGGGCGGTTCTTATCGCCAGAGTTGGACTACCGGCACAGATTATGCCTTAAATGAGCGCACCAATGATGAACAGCCGTTTTTCTATGACGGTTACCGTGAGGGGAGGGCATTTAATATAGGGGTGAGCTACGAAATTGGGCCGTTTAAGACCGGTGTTTCGTATTTTGGCGCCTATGCCAAGAAAACCGATAATAAAGATAAAATCTTCAGTTGGGCAAATCGATTCGCTTTCAATAAATATGTGGCAATTTATTTGACCGGCGCTTATGCCGAATATAAGGGAACAACAGACGGCGAAGACGGCAACAAAGGGTATGCGGCGGTGGCCGGTTTGGAACTAAGCTTTTAAGGGACGAACAGAATGGCAGGGATTTTGGTGGCAGGGCAAAATGAGGATTTTGTGGCAGATTTACAAAATCAACTGTTGCGTTTTGTGCCGCAAACACAGTTTGTAACCGATTCGCCGGATATTGTCATTGTGGACGAAGATAAAGATATGTATGTTGATTTGCGCCAAAAATATCCGAATGTGCCGATAATTTTTTTGAAAAACGGTGACGAGCAAAAAAGCGATGCTCTGAACATTTGTTTGCGCAAACCAATTCGTTTGATGCAAATTTTAGATGTGGTTCGTGCCGCTAATCATAAGTTGGACCATTCGACGGAGGGGTATTTGTGCTTTAACGGTTATGAATTGCGTCCGAGCCATAAAGAAATTGCGGATTTGCAAAACAACATTGTTATCAAATTAACCGAAAAAGAAATAGAGATTATTAAATATCTTTACAAAAATGCCGCAAACGACGTCAGCAAGGCCGAGTTGCAAACCAATGTTTGGCAGTATAGTGAAGAAGTGACCACACACACGGTAGAAACGCATATCTATCGTCTACGGCAAAAGGTTGAAACAAACAATCGGCGCCTGATAGCAACAGACAACGGCAGATACAAACTGGTTACCGACGAGGCGTCTGATGACTGAACAAAAGCAAAAAAAATTGCGTTTACGCCCAATACAGTTGCTCGCAAATGCGTTGGCTTATGTGGTGGCAAATCCGCTTTTTTGCTTATGCTTGTTTGTGGCCAATATGGCGTATATGCTTTTGTTTAGAGCCATTCACGGCGGAATTTCCAATCCGCTCAGTTTGGTTTGGTTGGTCGGATACTATATTTTTTGGTGCGTTTTCTATCGTTATTACTATGGTTTGCGCCCATATTTCTTTTTTAAAGCGGTAACAGACAGTTTAAAACCTTCGACAAAGGCGCTTGGTATTTTGTTTTTGGTGATGTTGATAATTGTTTTTATGCCAATGATGCCGCTGTTTTTGGGCTATGATGAGCTGTATTTGGAATTTTATGAAAGTTATATGAAAATGTTTGAGGGACTTTCCAAGAAATCTGATGTGGGAGTGCCTTTGGAAAATATTTTGATGATATACGGCATTTTTGCTTTAGCGGCACCGGCATTAATTTGCAAGCCTTATATGTCTTGGATAGCATCGCTTTGCCGGCGAAGTCTGTCATTTACCGAAGCCGGCAACAAATTGCGCGGTAACTATTTGCCGTTGGTGCTGATTTCGTTTATGTTAACCACACCGGAAGCCCTTGCCGGCGAGCTTGATAAATTTTGGCATTTGCAAAATTGGTTTTCTTACAGTATCAGCGCTTTGCTGTTTGTTTACGCCAATATTGTTTTTGCAAAGATATATGATTTTTTCTATGTGAAAAACTGAACACCGAAATTAGTTATTTAGGGTGGGTATATCTTGTAAATATTTATTTTAATCCAAGAAAAAAAGGATATAATCCGACCTATGAAAATATTGAACCGATATATCTTTAAACAAGTTTTCATCGGCTTTTTGCTGGTGTGTTTTTCGTTGCTTACCATGCTGTGGTTAACGCAATCTTTGCGCTTTGTGGAAATGGTGACAAGACAAGGTTTGCCGGTGTATTTGTTTGCAGAAATGACATCGCTGTTGATGCCACGGGTGTTTAATGTATTATCACCGATTGCGGTGTTTGTTTCAGTATTGTTTGTATATAATCGCCTGATTACCGATCGGGAATTGGTGGCGATGCAATCGGCCGGCATCAGCCCATGGCAAGATGCCAAAGGTGCAATGTGTTTAGGAATGTTGCTGGCTGTGTTTAACATCTATGTGATGAATTGGGGAATCCCGCAAGCAGAAGCACATTTTCGCGATTTAGAGTGGCAAGTTAAAAACCATTTAACACACTTAATGTTTCGGGAAGGCGAATTTACGGATTTGAAAAACGGTGTGACGGTGTTTATTGATAAGCACGAAGATGATGGTTCTATCAGCGGCATTTTTGTCAGTGACGAGAGCAAGCCGAATATCAAAGTGACATTAACAGCCGAAAAAGGACGCATGATTAAAACCGATGCCGGCCCGCGGATTTTGTTTATTAACGGGGTGCGGCAAGAAATCAATACGGAAACATTTAAGTTCAATACATTGGCTTTTTCGCGCTATTCGGCAGAGTTTAATAACACCGCCAGTTATCAGAAAAAAGATGCAACGGTGCGCGAAAAAAATGTGTTTGAGTTGCTCGATTCGGCATCAGATACATCTTTAGACAAGCAAGAAATGCGCAAAAATATTGTGGAAGGACATCGTCGAATTATTGAGCCTTGGTACAATTTGGTTTTTGCTTTGTTGGCTTGTGTCGGGTTATTGGTTGGGTTGTTCAACCGTCGTGGACAATTCAGAATTATTACAATAGAAGTTTTGTGTATGATTGCAATCAGCGGCGGAGATTTGGCTTTGACTAATTTAGCCGGTCGGTCGTTGTATATGCTCCCTCTTTTGTATGCAAATTGTTTAGTGCCGTTGGGTATATGTATTTATTTGCTTTGTTTTTACAATCCGTTTTATTTTAATCGTCATTATGGTAAAAGGACTGCCCATTATGAAAACTGAAATATCTTATTTTTCCATTAGTTTTATCGCTGTGATGTTGACAGCATCGCAGGCTTTTGCGGTGACGGAAGCCGGTCAAAAGCAACAACGCATGGAGCATCGGCACGGCAGTTTGTATATGACCAATAATATGACAGATATCGGGAATATGTCGGGTGTTGAAGATGCCGGCGAAGATGAGCCGATTAACTTTAGCGCCGATGAAATGGAAAATGATGATAAAAACGGTTTGATTACCGCCAGAGGCAATGTTGAAGTAGAATATAATCAAATGCGCTTGGAAACCGATTCTTTGGTTTATAATCAAAACACCGAGATAATATCAGCCATTGGAAATGTGCGCTTATATACACCGGACGGGGCAGTGGTTTATGGTGATAAAGTATCTCTTTCCGAAAAAATGAGCGTGGGCGAAATGGAGCATATTAAGGCTTTGTTGCGCGATAAATCGCATGTTTATGCCGAAAAATTTCGCAAAAAAAACAATATGACCAAGGTGATGAACAATGCCGCATATACGGCTTGCGACATTTGTGAAGGTAAAGCCCCGCTTTGGACAGTAACGGCACGAAAAGTTCAGCATAATGAAAAAACGCACGATATGTACTACACTGACGCGGTGGTGCATATTAAAGATGTCCCGATTTTCTACACGCCGTTTTTAACGCATCCGGACCCGACGGTAAAGCGTCGTTCCGGTCTGATGATGCCGAATATGGGGAGCTCTAATTATTTGGGGAGTTTTATTCAGCCGCAATATTTTTGGGCGGTTGATGACCAAACCAATGTTATGTTTTCGCCAATTATATCCAGTAAGAAAAATCCGGTGGTCGGCGGGTTATATGAACATTATTTTTACAACGCAAAAACGCGTATCGCCGGTAGCTTTATGGAGGATAATGACGCCGATGAAGATAGTCGGCATAAAAAGAGAGGCTATTTGTTTGCAAACGGACAATATGATATCAACGATTTGTGGCGTTTGAACTATGATATAAAATATGTTTCGGACTATATTTATTTAAAAGATTTGAACTTGCCGCACCAAGATGATGCGTGGCTGACCTCACATGTGCAGTTTGAGCGGTTTAACGGGCGGAACTATGCTTCGGTAGAGGCGCTTTATTATACCATGTTGAGTTATAATTTGCGGCGTAGTAATGCAGGACAATATCGCCGTATTAACGAGCAAAAACCGATTGTGGCGCCGTTGGTAGATGTTGAAATATATTCGGACCCGAGCAAAATAGGCTCATATTTTAAGACCGAGTTGAACACGGCATCGGTGTATCATAAAAACGGTTCACAAACCCAACGTATGACCTCTATCAATTCGTGGGAATTACCGATGACAACCCGCTTTGGCGAAAAATATCGATTTGTGGCTTCATTGAAATCTGATGCCTATTATGTGAACGACTATCGCTATGCCCAAAACAACACATACACCGGTACCACAACACGTTTCTTTCCGCAGGCCGGGGTAGAATGGCGGTTGCCGTTCGTGCGCGCCACAGAGGATTCGCGACAGATTTTAGAGCCGGTTATTGTCGGCGTAGTGGCACCTGACGGTGGCAATAAGCCCGACAAAATCCCAAACGAAGATAGTGCAGATGCTTATTTTGATGACACCAATGTTCTGGACTTGGACCGCTATGCCGGTTATGACCGCAACGATACCGGCAGTCGTGTGAGTTATGGGTTGCGTTGGAGCACTTACGGTAATATTATCGGACGCACGTCGTCGTTTATTGCACAAAGTTTTGAACGCAAGCGCGATTCCAGCTTTGCAAACAGTTTGGATAGTGAAGATAACACGCACTTTAGCGACATTGTGGGACGTATTAACGCACAGCCGAATGAATATTTGGATTTGAACTATCGTTTTCGTCTGGATAAGGATTCGCTTGATGCCAAATATAGTGAACTCAGTGTGGGCGTTGGTCCATCGTTTTTACGGGCAGATGTTTCATACATCTTTTTGCAAGGCAACACATATTATAATGATTTGTATTCTGAAAGAAAAGAATTATATATGGCATTAAGTTCGGAAATTTCACAGTTTTGGAAAATGTCTGTTTATAATTTGCGAGACTTAACGAAACAAAGCAAAGGCACGTTGGAACATGGCGGAAGCGTGATATATGAAGACGAATGTTTCAAATGGGAAACGACGGTGCGTAAATATAACAGCAGTAATCCGGATTTGAAAAACAGTTACGAATTTGGGGCTATGTTCTACTTAAAAACTTTAGGCGGATTCGGCTCTTAAAAAAGAAAAACGGTAAAGGAGAAAACATGAAAAAATATACTTTGCTTTTTGGGATAATTTTATTGTGCAGTTCAACAGCAATGGCGGCAGATTTGGATTTGCGAAATTTGGATTCGGACACACGTTCAATGGCGCCAAATTCCAATTCGATTATGTTTAAGCAAAATGCCGAGCAATATCG
>OMQE01000083.1 GCA_900313155.1 uncultured Rhodospirillaceae bacterium
CGAGTCCCGCCGGGCGCGCCATTAGAGAAATAAAGGCTTTCAGTAGAATCTGAAAGCCTTAAATTTTATCTGATGAAATAACAAAAGTATTTTAAAAAGCAATCAAAATAGAAATATATAAAATCACCCAGAAACTTAAAGCTTTAATGAACGCAAAAAACCGCCCAAATGGCGGCTTGATTTTTTGGTAGTCCCGGGCAGAGTTGAACTGCCGACCCATCCATGTGAAGGATATGTGATAACCGTTTCACCACGGAACTGTTATGGCACAAATTGGTAGTCCCGAGCAGAGTTGAACTGCTGACTCATCCATGTCAAGGATACGTGATAACCGTTTCACCACGGAACTAATATCTTTGACGTATGATAATCAAAAATCTGCCTTTGTCAAAGGATTTTTTGTAAAAAACACAAGAAGTGCTAAAACATAAGGAATCATTATAAAAATGCATCAAATCACTCTATCTATTTAGCAATTGTTGCAATATTACTGTTAAATCGGCCGCCTTTTTGCAAACCGTTATGTCCGCGTTCTGCCACCACGGCGGCATCAATATATTTACGCGTGCGCTCCGAAACACAAATTGAAATGGTAATTTTAATGCTTTTTCCGGAAGTGAACACAAATTCCGATGCGGCGACGGTGCGGCGAATATTTTCGCAATATTCAAGCGCATGTTTAGCGTCTTCGTTTTTGAACACCATCATCAGTTCTGTATCATTATAGCGATATATTTCCGGTTCGCTCGGCGATTCGCTGATTTTATTGACCAACATTTGTTCCAACACCGGCACATTTTGTGCCCCAATTTGCTCTTGAATTTTTTCTAAATTATCAATTCCGAAAACCGCAACCGTGTATTTGAACAAAAATTTGTTGCCGGCGCGAGAAATATAGGCACTGTAACTGCTGACTTTTTCCAAATAGTCATGATTATACCGATACAGCAAATCTAGCATTGTCACACAAAGCAGAATGGCGGCAAAAGCCAGCCCGAAAATGCTCAAAGCTGATGCTTGTGAAGAATATACCAACGCCATAAACAATGCCGAGTCGGCATAAAACAATCCGGTATTGACAATGGTATTCTTAAAACTGATATTGATGGCTAGAACCGCTAACATACTCACCCACGGCAAAACCGCCCATAGCGGCATAGATTCCCAAGAAATATCCACATACGGAACATTCATAATCCATGCGCTGAAATGCTCAATCAGCGCCATTTGTGCCAAAAGCGCCATAATCACGGCAAAACTGCGTGATGAACGCAATGGATATGGCGGTAAAAAATAGAAAACCATAAAATTTATCGGCAACACAAAGCACAGTAAAATAAATTCCGGCTGAACCGAAAAATCGGCACCATATTTTCTTTTGAGCGCATTAACCAACAAATAAACAATTGTTCCCAAAAGAAAGGCAAAAAAAGGTTTAGAACGATTGATAACGTATAAAAAGCCCATTCCGACCGCCGCCAAACCAAGAAAGATATAATGAAAAATTTGACTCAATTCAAAATCAAACGGATTTTGGGCATAAAACATAATCAGCGCCGCAGCCATAAAAAATGCCGGCACAAACGAACTTTTAATGGTGCCGAATATATATTTCAAATTGCCGGTAAAATGGTGCATAACGCTTTCTCCTGTTTTCTTGAAACGAACGTTAGCATAAAAGCGTTTAAATTTTGTTTATGCATTTAATTATGCAACTGTCTCCATAAGAATAGAAACGATATTTTTCATTAATGGCGTGTTGATAGGCATTTTGCATGCGTTCTAAACCGCCAATGGCACAAATGAGCATAAACAAGGTAGATTTCGGCAAATGAAAATTGGTGATAATGGTATCAAGAATTTTAAACTTATACCCCGGCGTAATAAAAATATCGGTTTCACCGCAAAACGGGTGTAGAACGCCGGCATCGTCGGCGGCACTTTCCAGCAATCTGACCGATGTTGTGCCCACGGCAATAATCCGTCGCCCCTCACGTTTGGCTTGGTTAATAATTTGCGCTGTTTGTTCCGAAATCATGCCGTATTCAGCGTGCATTTTATGGCTTTCGGTATCGTCGGTTTTGACCGGCAAAAATGTTCCTGCCCCCACATGGAGAGTTAAGAACACTCGTTTAACCCCCATTTCATCAATTTGCTTGAGTAAATTATCGGTGAAGTGCAAGCCGGCTGTTGGCGCGGCAACCGCACCTTCGTGTTTGGCATATACGGTTTGGTAGTCTTCTTTGTCGTTGTAGCGATTCCACAGCCCTGGTAAAGGCTTATCTCGTTTAATATACGGCGGTAACGGCATGGAACCGTATTGTTCCAAAAATTTACCTAAATCATCCGGCGCACAATTAAATTTTATCAGCACCCCGTCTTCTTGGTCTTTTTGCACAACCTCGGCGGCAAATGTCGAATCGTCAGCGCAGATTTCATCAGTGTAAAAGCGAATGATGTCACCAACATGCAAGCGTTTAGAATTTTTGATAAACGACCACCAGCTGATGCCGTCATCAGGGTGATATAATGTTACCTCAACCAAGGCCTCGCCGCGCTGACCGTAAAGGCGCGCCGGAATAACCTTGGTATCATTAAATACCATCACATCACCGGCTTTGAGTAGTTTTGGCAAGTCATAAAAATGTAAATCGTTGATTTTGTCCGGTGCAGATAAATCCAACAAACGCGATGTATCTCGCGGATTAGCCGGCATTTTGGCAATCAGGTCTTTATCCAAATCAAAATCAAAAATATCCACTTTCATCAGCGTTGCTCCTTATGGTTCGAAATTGCTTTTTTATACGCTTTCATAAAAACAAACGCAAGTAAAAAAGCATATTTTTTTGGTAAGTCTACTCATAAAAATGCAAAAAAATCAAAATTTATGAAAAAAACACTTGACCTTGAAAAAAAATATAGGTATATATGCTTCTGGAAAACGAATGGTCCCATCGTCTAATGGTTAGGACATCACCCTTTCACGGTGGCAATATGGGTTCGAATCCCGTTGGGATCACCAATTGCAACACCTCCGATTTTCGGGGGTGTTTTTTCGTTTAAAGAATCTATCAAATCAAA
>OMQE01000019.1 GCA_900313155.1 uncultured Rhodospirillaceae bacterium
AAGTATTCCGACACCGTCAAACCTTCTTTGAAGTTAGAGATAATCGGTTGTTCAATAATTTCACCGCTCGGCTTAGCCATCAACCCGCGCATACCTGCCAATTGACGCATTTGTGCGGCACTACCGCGGGCGCCGGAATCGGCCATCATGAACACGGAATTGAGCATACCGTCAACCGGCTTCGAAATGTTTTTCATCATCTCGTCTGCCACCTTATCGGTACAGGCCGCCCAAATATCAACCACCTTATTATATTTTTCGCCTTTGGTAATCAAACCGTTCTGATATTGCTGTTCAAATTCTTTCACTTGAGCGGAAGTTTCATCAATCAGTTTTTGTTTTGCTGCCGGCACAATCAAATCGTCTTTACCGAACGAAATGCCTGACAAACAAGCATATTTATAGCCCATACTCATAATTCTGTCGGCCATAATACAAGTTTCCTTACCGCCGCAAACACGATAAACTTCATCAATAATTTGCGAAATTTGCTTTTTCTTTACCAAACGGTTGACCAGTGAGAACGGTACGCCTTCTTGTTTTGGCAATACATCGGAAACGATAATACGTCCCGGCGTTGTTTTGATAATACCTTTGGTCCATTTGCCGTCGTCGCCCACATATTCCATGCGGCATTTAATCATTTCGTGCAAATCAACTGCTTTGGCGTTCAAAGCCAACATACACTCTTCCGGACTAGAATATACCTTATATTCATTTTCGGCTTTTTGTGTTTTGGTCATCTCGTCCAAGCAGTAGGTGAGGTAATAAATACCAAGCACCATATCTTGTGACGGCACAATAATCGGCTTACCCGAAGCCGGTGACAACACGTTATTTGAAGACATCATCAACACGCGTGCTTCCAATTGTGCTTCAATAGAGAGCGGTACGTGAACAGCCATTTGGTCACCATCGAAGTCGGCGTTGAAGGCTGTACAAGCAAGCGGGTGTAAGTGAATAGCCTTACCTTCAACCAATACCGGCTCATAAGCTTGAATACCCAAACGGTGCAAAGTCGGCGCACGGTTTAATAACACCGGATGCTCGCGAATGACTTCTTCCAAAATATCCCAAACTTCCGGACGCTCTTTTTCAACCATACGCTTAGCCGCTTTAATGGTTGTAGCCATTCCATACATCTCTAACTTAGCATATACGAACGGCTTGAACAATTCCAAAGCCATCTTCTTCGGCAAACCGCATTGTTGCATCTTGAGTTCCGGACCTACCGTAATCACCGAACGACCGGAATAGTCCACACGCTTACCTAACAAGTTTTGACGGAAGCGACCTTGCTTACCTTTGAGCATGTCAGCCAAAGATTTCAGCGGACGTTTGTTGGTGCCGGTAATAGCACGACCGCGACGACCATTATCAAACAACGCATCAACCGATTCTTGCAACATACGCTTTTCATTACGGATAATAATTTCCGGCGCGTGCAATTCAATTAAGCGCTTTAAGCGGTTGTTACGGTTAATCACACGACGATATAAATCGTTCAAATCCGAGGTGGCAAAACGACCACCGTCTAACGGAACGAGCGGACGCAAATCAGGCGGAATAACCGGTAAAACGGTTAAGATCATCCATTCCGGTTTGGTGTTGGAATCAATAAATGCTTCCACCAATTTCAAGCGTTTAACTAACTTTTTGCGCTTTGCTTCCGAGGTTGTCTCCTTAAGCTCAACGCGCATAGCTGTCTTTTCGGCTTCCAAATCAATATTGCTCAAAATTTCGCGCAATGCTTCGGCACCAATGCCGGCTCTAAAGGAATCTTCACCATATTTATCAATGGCATCTTGATATTCTTCTTCACTTAAAAGCTGATTGATTTTCAAATCGGTCAAACCCGGTTCAATCACAATATAACTTTCGAAATAAAGCACGCGTTCAAGCGATTTTTCGGCAATATCTGCCAGCGTGGCAATGCGTGACGGTAACGATTTCAAAAACCAAATATGTGCCACCGGTGCAGCCAGTTCAATGTGCCCCATACGTTCACGGCGCACTTTAGAAAGCGTAACCTCAACACCGCACTTTTCACACACAATACCGCGATATTTCATACGTTTATATTTACCGCACAAGCATTCATAATCCTTAATCGGACCAAAAATGCGCGCACAGAACAAACCGTCTTTTTCCGGTTTGAATGTGCGGTAGTTAATGGTCTCCGGCTTTTTAACTTCGCCATACGACCACGAACGAATTTGTTCAGGAGAGGCAATTGAAATTTTGATAGCATCAAAATCTTCATTAGCTACCTGCTGCTGATTAAACATATTCATTACTTCATTATTCATTCTAGTGTTCTCCCAAACTTATTCTTCGTTCAACATTTCAACGTTCAAGCACAACGACTTGATTTCCTTCACCAAAACGTTGAAGGATTCCGGAATACCGGTATCAAAGCTGTCTTCACCGCGAACAATGGCTTCATAAACTTTGGTTCTGCCGGCTACGTCATCGGACTTAATTGTTAACATTTCTTGCAACGTATAAGCCGCACCATAAGCTTGCAGTGCCCAAACTTCCATTTCACCGAAGCGTTGACCACCGAATTGCGCTTTACCGCCGAGCGGTTGTTGTGTAACTAAACCATACGGACCAACCGAACGAGCGTGCATCTTTTCATCAACAATGTGGTGCAACTTAATCATATACATCACACCAACAGTAACTTTACGGTCAAACTTTTCACCGGTTCTGCCGTCATAAAGATCAATCTGACCAGATGTCGGTAAGCCTGCCAACGAAAGCATAGAGTTAATATCGTCACCCGAAGCACCATCAAACACCGGTGTTGCCATCGGCACGCCCTTCTTCAGGTTCGAAATCATTTCCACTTTTTCTTCGTCGGTCAATTTAGAAACTTCGTTTTTGTATTGCTTTTCACCGTAAATGGCTTTTAGTTCGTCGTTAAGTTCCTTAATTGTCTTTTCACCGCGCTTATATTGTTCGCACATTTCGTTTAATTGCGCGCCCAATTCTTTGGCGGCCCAACCGAGGTGAGTTTCCAAAATTTGTCCCACATTCATACGTGAAGGCACACCCAGCGGGTTTAACACCACATCAACCGGCGTACCATCTTCCATATATGGCATATCAGCCAGTGGCAACACGCGTGAAACTGTACCTTTGTTACCATGACGGCCGGCCATCTTATCACCGGTTTGCATTTTTCTCTTGGTGGCAATAAATACCTTAACCAACTTCAAAACGCCCGGTAACAAATCATCACCGCGTTGAACTTTTTCCACCTTTTTAGCGTAGTGTTCCTGAACTTTTTTTATGCGTGCTTCAAAGTCAGATGTAAAGCCTTCAATTTTTGCCATCACATCTTCATCTTTAACCACAATCTTGTTCCATTGCGAAGCCGGAACATTGGCTAAAACCTCAGCGTTCAAAACGGCACCTTTGGCAATACCTTTCGGGGCATCAACCACCTTCTGACCGTCCAAGAGTTCGCTCAAACGATACTCATAGCTGCGACGAATAATCTGAATTTCATCATCGCGGTCTTTAGCCAAAGCCGAAATTTCTTCCTGCTCAATAGCCAAGGCGCGTTCGTCTTTTTCTACACCGCGGCGCGAGAAAATACGAACATCAACCACAATACCGTCAACACCCGGTTGCGCACGAAGCGAAGTATCACGCACGTCGCTGGCTTTTTCACCAAAAATAGCACGCAAGAGTTTTTCTTCCGGTGTTACCGGTGATTCGCCCTTCGGTGTTACCTTACCCACCAGAATATCTCCGGCTTTAACGTGAGCGCCCACATAAACAATACCGGCTTCATCAAGGTTGCGTAACGCATCTTCACCCACATTCGGAATATCGCGTGTAATTTCTTCTTGACCGAGTTTTGTATCACGAGCCATTACTTCAAATTCTTCTATGTGCAAAGATGTTAATACGTCATCACGCGAAATCCGTTCTGAAAGCAAAATTGCATCTTCGTAGTTCAAACCGTTCCAAGGCATAAATGCCACGAGTAAGTTTTTACCTAAAGCCAATTCACCCAAGTTTGTGCACGGACCATCGGCAATAATATCGCCTTTTTTGATATGGTCGCCAACTTTAACGAGCGGTACTTGGTTAATACAGGTGTTTTGGTTAGAACGGCGGAATTTTGACAGTTTATAAATTTCCACACCAACGTTATGTCCTTCGTCTTTATCCGAGCGAATAACAATACGGTGAGCATCTACGGCACTGACAACACCGTCATATTTAGCCACCAACGTTGCGCCGGAATCCTTTGCCACCGTGGCTTCAATACCGGTACCGACCAACGGTGCTTCACTGCGAAGCAACGGTACACCTTGACGTTGCATGTTTGAACCCATCAACGCACGGTTAGCGTCATCGTTTTCCAAGAACGGAATCAAAGCCGCTGCCACCGAAACCAATTGTTTAGGTGAAACGTCAATGTAGTTGATGTCTTCCGGTCTGTCAAATTCCACTTCACCGCCTCTGCGGCAAGTAATCAAATCATTTTCAAAATGGCCGTCATCTTTTACTTTAGCGTTAGCTTCGGCAATGACAACTTTTCCTTCATCATCAGCCGATAAATAAACCACTTCGCTGGTAACTACGCCGTTCACCACTTTACGATACGGGCATTCAATAAAGCCATATTTATTAACGCGCGCGTATGTAGAAAGTGAGTTAATCAAACCAATGTTCGGACCTTCAGGTGATTCAATCGGGCAAATACGACCATAGTGTGTCGGGTGCACGTCGCGCACTTCAAAGCCGGCACGGTCGCGGCTCAAACCACCTGGACCTAATGCGGACAAACGACGCTTGTGCGTAATTTCCGACAACGGATTGTTTTGGTCCATAAATTGTGATAACTGCGAAGAACCGAAGAACTCTCTGATAACCGATGCAATCGGCTTAGCGTTAACTAAATCTTGCGGCTTAACGTTGTTCAAAACTTCGGCACTCATTTTTTCTCTGATGGCGCGTTCCATTCTGAGCAAGCCCATACGATATTGATTTTCCATCAATTCGCCAACCGAACGCACACGACGATTGCCAAGGTGGTCAATATCATCAACATTGCCTTTACCATCGCGAATGTTGATAAGCTTTTTGATAATTTTCAAAATATCTTCTTTACGCAGAACACGCAATGTATCCGGCGCTTCGTCAAACGAAATATCTAAAGACGCATTCATCTTCACACGTCCCACAGCCGACAAATCGTAACGTTCCGAATCAAAGAACAGCTGTTTGAACAAAGCATCTGCCGCTTCATAAGTTGCCGGTTCTCCCGGTCTCATCACCCGATAAATGTCCAAAAGCGCTTCTTGGCGAGTGCTGTTGCGATCAAGCGCCAAAGTGTTGCGCAAATACGGACCGACATTTATGCCGTCAATATACAGCACATCAACCGACTTAATTTTGTTTGCCGACAATTTATCCAGCAATTCTTCATTGATTTCATCACCGGCTTCGGCAATTACTTCACCTGTTTTAGCTATAACAATGTTTTTAGCCAAGAATTTGCCGAACAATTGGTCTTTGGAAACCACAAAATATTCCAAACCGGCATCAGCCAATTTTTGCGCCGAACGTACTGTCAACTTTTTGCCGGCGTCCCAAACGGTTTCGCCGTTAGCGGCATTTACCAAGGCAAACGGATATTTTACACCGTTCATACGGCTAGGTTCAAACTTCATCTTCCAAGCTTTTTTGTCAGCCACATAGGTTTCGGTATCATAGAAGTAGTTCAAAATTTCTTCTTTATCCATACCTTTAACGTCTTCCAAAGCCACTTCTTGTCCGTTTTTAATCTTTTCTTCCGTTTCTTTGGAATATAAGGCATACAAAACAGATGTTACCGGCAATTTGCGCCGACGGTCAATACGCGCATAAATCACGTCTTTGGCATCAAATTCAAAATCGAGCCATGAACCGCGATACGGAATAATGCGGGCCGAAAACAGCTTTTTACCCGACGAAATAGTCTTACCGCCGTCGCTGTCATAAAACACGCCCGGAGAACGGTGCATTTGCGAAACCACCACACGCTCCGTGCCGTTGAAAATAAATGTTCCCTTTTCGGTCATAAGCGGAATGTCACCCATATAAACCGATTGCTCTTTCACGTCGTGAACCGATTTTGCACCGGTTGTGTCATCGGTATCAAACACCACTAAGCGCAAAGTCGCCTTAATCGGTGCGGCATAGGTCATATCGCGTCTGATACATTCTTCTTCATCATACTTCGGTTCTTCCAAAGTATAATCAACGAATTCCAACTCACCGTTACCCGAAAAATCTCTGATTGGGAAAATAGATTTGAAAACACCTTCCAAACCAAACTCGCAATATTCGCCATTATTATCTTTGTTATTGATAAAACTTGAATATGAGCCGGTCTGAACATCAATTAAATTCGGCATATCCATCACTGCGTCGATTCGGCCGAAATTTCTTCTTACACGCTTTTTGCCCGTATAAGACTCTGTCATCTGCTTTTATCCTTCTAATATATTGATTCTGCGACAATTCTTATGAAAAATTCAATCCCGTCAACAGAAGGTTAAACTTTAGTTTGTCTTTAAAAAATGAATCCGGCTGAACCCTCGGTAAATATTACCTCTCAGCCACATTCTCCGAATAATTTTTTTAACTTGGGAAACAGTCCCAATTTAAACTGTCGGGAGTATAATATATTTTCTGTTTAAATGCAACTTTTTTATCAGAAAATGTGTTCAAAAGAAGAACGCTTGTCCACTCATTGATCTTGAGTATTGAATAAAAATGCTGACATCAGCGCTTGAATCGCACAAAAAAATCCGCTGTGTCAACCGACACAACGGATTTTTATCAAACAGATTTCTTCTTACAATGATGAAAAGAAAATTTTAATTATCTTCACCATTGGCAAAGAAGAAATACTTTATAAAATACACTACATAAACCGTTGCATAACTAAGAATAGCGCTAATTAACGCACATACAAACTGCACAAATCCTAGCCAAAAGCGTTGATATTCATGCGGATTTTGTGTGTAATCATCTACAATCGGTTGCATCAGCCAAAGTAAAAAACCAAGCCACACCAACATAACCATGAAGGTGAGTAAGATTATTCTTTCTTCTATTGGCATTCTTTTAGCCTTAAAATGAGCATGGCACCATTTTTGACGCCAAGTTAAAACCTTTTCTTTTTTCATAAGTTAATGTTTTAATTTAAAGTCTGTAGAAATAGATAAAACATACAGAGAAATATTCATTCGGCACAATCTTCTGCACAATTGGCGGAATGAATGATGGCTCTCACACTCTTGTCTTTGGCAAGACGTGCAAACGATTCGGCCCAGCGACGGTGAGCAGATTCCCCTCGATGAAATTCTTCTTCGTTCATACACTTTCCGCACTCTCTAATGCCTCGCATTTCTGTCAAATTAAGATAGACAACTGCCAAACGCGCGATATTGAGGCTTAAATCTGTGTATGACATATTCAGCAAGTCATCATCAGAGATTTGCTTTACCTGTTCTCTTGCTGAATACCCCAAGGCTTTGCGAAAGTCGCTAATCCCTACCTTTTTGGTTTCGGATTTTCTCACTCTTTTGTTTAATTTTTTGACTTTTTTACTCATAATACACATTTTAAGTTAAACAATAATAGTCTTCATAATTTCTGTTTACCTAACAGCATATTCAAACGCAAAAAAATGTCAAGAGTGATATAAATTAAACCTAATTTTAATATTTATGGATTAAACTAATGCCAAATTAGAATATTCAGCGAGGCAAAATGAAGAAAATTTATGTGCTTGTAGCGTTGTTAAGTGTTATGTTTTTGAGTGGCTGTATGGGACGCGCTCAATACGAAACGGAAGATATGTACGGGGTTTCGCCGCGTTGTCGGCAAGAAACAACTGTTGCTGTGTATGACAAAAACGGTATGCACACTTTCCCTGGATGTACCGATTATGAATATGTTTCGGTTGAGCGAGATTTCCCGCTTGTTCCGAATAATAAATATGACAGCAATCAGGTTATTATGGAAAATTTAAATACACGTGTTTTAGCTTATTGTCGCGGCAGTCAGGAAGAAATTGAAATGTGCGTGGCAACGCTGGAAGATTCGTGCTATACGCGCCTTTCGGAAGTTCCGTATGTTGCCGCAAAATACGATTCTTTAACAACCGGAACTTATCCGACACGTCGTTGGCGTAACGGGCAAAATGTACCGAGGTGGTAAAAATGTTGGCGCACGTCAAAACAATAGCTTTTAACGGCTTAAATACGCTTGATGTTGATTTGCAATTGCAAATTACTTCAGGAATGCCGATGTTTGCTATTGTCGGTCTGCCCGATAAAACAATTGCCGAAAGTAAAGAACGCGTGCGCGCGGCACTGAACACAATGGGAGTGGAATTACCGGCAAAGCGAATTCTCATCAATTTGGCGCCGGCCGATTTGTTGAAAGAAGGTTCTCACTTTGATTTGCCGATAGCTTTGGCGCTGTTGGCGGGGCTAGGTATTGTTCCGGCAGAAGAAATCAACAACTATATTGCCATTGGTGAGCTTGGATTAGATGGACAAATTCAGCCGGTCAACGGCGTGTTGCCTGTGGCTATTCATGCTCATCGACAGAACTTGGGGTTGATATGCCCGCAATCGCAAGGTAGTGAGGCCGTTTGGGCGGGGTTAAAAGATGTTGTGGCGGCACCGACACTGCTTTCGCTTATTAACCATTTGAAAGGTGTTCAGCAATTACCTGCGCCAACAGCCAAACAGAAGAAAAGTAAAATTTCAGATTTAGATATGGCCGATGTTAAAGGACAGGAAACTGCTAAA
>OMQE01000082.1 GCA_900313155.1 uncultured Rhodospirillaceae bacterium
AGCACCACATATACCGGCAGTCGTAGTCGTGCCGGAGGATATGGCAGTAGGTAAGAATCTTAAATCAGCACACAGCCGTAAAGCACTGCAAAAAAGTGCATAATAGTACCGACAAGCACCATAAAATGCCACACTGCATGAGTATATTTTTTGCTTTTCCAAATATAGAAAACAATGCCGAAAGTGTAAAACAAACCACCTAGAATTAAAAACACCAAACCAGTGGTAGAAATGTTATGATACAGCTCCTTTGAGGCAAAAACAATTAACCAACCCATTAATAAATAGAGCCCGACTGACCAAATTTTGGTGCCGCTGCCGGAAGTAAGCAGTTTTAAAACTGTGCCAACAAACGCCAAACCCCAAATAATGCCGAATATGGTCCAGCCGATGGTGCCGCGCAAATTAACTAACAAAAACGGCGTATATGTGCCGGCAATCAGATAATATATGGCGATATGGTCAAATTTTTTCAAAACCTTTTTGGCTTGTTGCGATGCAATGGCATGATACAACGTTGACGCGGTGTAAAGAATAATCATTGATGAGCCGAAAATAACGGTTGAAACAATGGTCCAAGCGTTACCGTAACGCGCCGAAAAAGCCGCTAAAATAGTCAGACCGGCAATACTCAAGATAATGCCTAAACCATGGATAATACTATGATAAATTTCTTCTCCGACAGTGTATGCTCGCGCGGTGCTTAAAGACTTCATTTGTTCCTCCGTTAAACATTCAATAGCCTAAGCATATACAACATTATATGTCTTGTCCAGTGTTTTGTTTTTATGAGTATGAAAATATATTTATGAAACAATCTTTTATTTTAATTTTAGCAATACTGCTATTCTTCCGGCGGACAAAGTTTTGTTTCTTTCTGATAATTTTCCGCCGTATCAAGCAACGATTGTTGTTTTAAGAGTTTTTTTTGCAGAATATTCACTGTCGGACGAAGTGCTTTTTCATATTCTTGAAGTGTTTTTTGCGCCATGTTTTGATTGTTTTTGTTATATTCCCGATAGCTGTATATTTTCGGAGATTTCATGTTAACGATAGACTGCAACTTTTCTTTAAGTTCAAATGCCATTTGTTTAAAATAAGCGTGACCGATATCTACATGAGTTTGCTCATGGCGCATCACCAAATTCCAACGACAAGTGTTTGGTTTCAAGGTGTTAGCCATATAAATGGTCGGGTTATCAAAATACAAGTGTAAAAACACTGTTTTCGGCATGACGCAAATGTTATTTTCATCTACCGACTGGGCAAATGTTTCAACATTCATGGTGGTTGAAAACATCAATTGAGTCAACCCCTGAATTTTATGCGTTTGAGCCACCAGTGGGTTAATGCTTTTAGACAAGGTAATCAGTTCTTCAGCAGATTTAGTGTTATCAATATTAAGTTTGCCAAACACATATTCTACTTTTATTTGCGGCGGATTTTGCTGCATCAGTTCTCTGCATTGGCGGCGCAAACTTTCATACGACGCCGCCGATGCGGTTTGCCCCAACCAAAAACTTGTGATGATAAGCAACAGAATCTTTTTCATTTTATCCTCTCTACCCAAAGTTTAATTTTTATTTATTAAATCTGCGTTAATGATTTTTGATTTATATTGTCATTAAGGGAGTTTTTTGTATGGCACATCGTTTATTTCTAACAATCGTCTTCATTTGCGGATTTTTTTCAACCGACATGGCACAAAGCTTTCAACGCACCGATAAAAACGCCGGATTTTTTGTGCCGAACGGAGCTTTCCAACCGGAAAAAAAACAAGAAAAACTGCCAGCCGTTCAACAAATGCAATATCAAGGCAGTCAGGCGCCTGTCATTATGGAAATGGAGCAAGAAAAATTAGCAAAACAACAAGCTGAAGCAGAGGCCGAAAAAAAGCGTTTGCAAAAACAAAAGCAACAGCTTGAAGCTGAAAAAAAACTGATGGAAATAAAACAAAAACGCCAATTACAAGTTCAAAAACGCGCCGAACAAATAAAACAAAAACAACAAATTGAAGCACAACCGGCTAAAAATGTGGCAAAAGAAGTTCCGATGCCGAAAATTGAAGCTCAGCCAATACAAAATCAGCCGACAAACATTTATGAGCAAATTATGGCTGAATATGCACGAGATTTGCAAAACATCAGCCAAGGTCTGCCGGTAAATAATCCTCGGCTAAATAATGTGCTTAATGAATTTAATGATGAAGTTCACATTGTGGAATAAATGGTCGGAAACAACATTATAGTTGTTGACACTCAAATTGACCTTGATTAAAATGCGGACAGATTTTTTGTATGAGGAAAAACAATGTCCGGTGTTAAAATTGTTAAAATCAGTACTCAAGATGACGGTATTAGGCTGAACCGATGGTTTTTTTTTTTTTTTTCGGCGCTTGGTTTGGGACGATTGCAAAAACTGCTTCGCACCAAACAAATCAAAGTAGATGGCAAACGCGCCGAGGCTTCAACACGTCTGCTTGCCGGTCAAGAACTGCGCCTGCCACCATTGGACGAGCAAAAAGCCGCGCCGAAAGAGCAAAATTTGCGCTCGTCTGATGTTGATTATATTCTCTCAATGGTTATCTATAAAGATGCCGATATTATTGCACTCAACAAGCCATCGGGTTTGGCGGTGCAAGGCGGCACAAACACATTGCGCCATGTTGACGGAATGCTTGAAGCACTGAAGTTTGACGCCGGTGAAAAACCGCGCTTGGTGCATCGCATAGACAAAGATACCAGCGGGTTGCTTTTACTGGCGCGCAATCGTAAGATTGCTGAATTGTTAACAAAGGCTTTCCGTGAGCACGGCTTGCAAAAAACGTATTTGGCCATCACCCGTGGTTGTCCGGAGCGCTTTGAGGGGCAAATCAATATGCCACTTGAAAAAGTTGGAGAAAAATCAGAAGTAACGCCGGCCGGCAAAAAAGCCGTGACAACATATAAGGTTTTGGACCACGCCGGCAAAAAATATGCTTTGGTAGAGGCCGAACCGCTCACCGGTCGCACACACCAAATCAGAGCACATCTGGAAGCCATAGGTGCCCCTATTTTAGGTGATGATAAATATTTCGGACGAGAACGAAAACGCTTGAGCGAAGTGGCGGACAAACTCTATTTACACGCCTATAAAATAGATTTATCGGCGCTGTTCGGAAAGAAAAAAATTTTAACGGCACCATTGCCGGAACATTTTATAAATGCTTGTCAATTTTTAGGATTGGAAACAAAAATATGAAAAAGTTTTTATTGATTTTATTACTGATTGTTGCGGTGCCGGTTTTAGGCGCCATTGCCTTTATCAAATTTGCCGATTTTAATGACTATAAGCCGCAAATTGAAAAGTTGGTTAAAAAATATGCCGATATAGATGTTAAAATCAACGGCGATTTGGAAGTGGCTGTTTCCCTAAAACCGACAATAGAGCTTAATGACGTAGATATTGCCTTGCCGAGCGATGGCACCAAGATGGCCAAAATAGGTAATGCAGTCGTGCAATTTTCCATTATGCCTTTGTTTGATAAAGAGCTGATGATTGATTCGGTTGAAACAACCGATACACACATTTTTTATGGCGAAAATGACAGCGTGTTAATTAACGCTTTGGCGGCAGATATGGACGCTCCCGATGAGCCGATTAACCTGATCTTCAATACCACGGTTGAAGGTGTTGAAATCAACGGTGAAGGCAAACTTTCTTCCCTGCAGAGTTTGCAAAAAAGCAACTTCAATAATTTAGACGTAGATGCTAAAATTCAGGCGCTGGGATATACACTTGATTTTGTCGGGTCTTTGCAAAATTTAACCGAAAAAATGTCTGCTGCCGGTGAATATGTTTTGGGTTATAAAAGCAACAAAATCAACGGCAACATCACAGCAGATTTAGAAGGCGAAGTTCCGTACATTAAGTTAGATGCAACAAGCGCCAAAATCAATGCTTCTGACTGGCTGAACAACAAAATGGCCAACAGCGGAAATTGGCTGATTTCAAGTGCTCATGCCGAAGAGTATATTGCTGGCACAACCCTGCCATACAGCTATTTGAAAATGGTCAACGCCGATGTGACGGTTGATTTGAAAAATGTGATTATTGATTCGCAAACTTCGGTGCAAAATTTGCGGGGAGATGCCTCGATTAAAAATGGTGTATTTAAGGCTAATATCAAAAATGCCGATACGATGGGATTAAATGTTAACGGCTCGGTCAGTTTGGATTCGCCGAAAAGCTTGCCGTATTTGAAGCTCAATATCAAAGGCAACACGCTTGATTTAAGAAAGTTTTCAACGCCGGAAAAACCGCAAAAACAAAGTTATAATTTTATTGATTGGATAATCCCGAGTGCGCACGCCTCAACCCTGATGGATAATACGACTATTCCCTATCAATATTTAAAAATGGTCAACGCCGATATTAACCTTAACTTGCAAAATTTAATCGTTAATCCCGATACCAAATTAACAGATATTCAGACCAATATGGCACTCAAAAATGGTGTTCTGAAAGCTAATGTCAAAAATATAAATGCCGGTGGAGGAAAAATTAACGGCACAATAGATGTTAATGCCCAAAACCAAACCGCGGCGGCAAACTTGAAGGCTGATAATGTTATTTTGCAAAACTTGGATACAGCATTCGCCAATCCGCAAAATTCGGAACTTTATATCAAAGAGGGAGGCAAAACAACAGCGTTGGTCAACGTAATAACCGGCGGTCAAAATACCGACCAATATTTAGCTAATCTGAACGGGCAAATTATTGCTTTTGCCGACCCGTCGGTGGTTAAAATCAAAAATTTGGAACGCTTGCAAGGCAATATTATTGTGCAAATTTTGCAAAATTTGAAGCTCAATATTACGAATAAGGAAATGAAATTAAAGTGTGCGGTTTTTCGCA
>OMQE01000092.1 GCA_900313155.1 uncultured Rhodospirillaceae bacterium
GCTGACAATTCATCTACTAATTTGGCCAAATCTGCCATTGTTTTTCTCCAATAAAATTAAATTCAATTACAATATTAAAAACCGTTTTACGCAGCTTCTTTTTCGCTATATGCTTTGCAAACACGAGCCACTTTGGCAGCAGGAGCTTGCAACAGGCCGATGAGTTTCGCTCTGAGTTCATCCATCGACGGAATAGAAGCTAATTGTTTGATTTCGTCGAGTGTTAAAGCTTTGTCGCTTAAAGCACCACCGACAACCACAAACTTTTCGTTTTCTTTAGCGTATTCAACACAAGCTTTGCAAGCGGCAATCGGGTCCGGCGCATAAGCCATAATAATCGGACCTTTGAACATATCTGCCAAATTTTCAAAATTTGTGTCTTTAACAGCTAATTTAGCAATACGGTTTTTAGTAACTCTGATAGAAGCGCCGGCTTCACGAATCTTATTTCTTAAAGCATCTGCTTCTGCTACGGTCAAGCCCTTATATTCAGCCAGAACAACAGATTCAGCCTTTGAGAAGACATCGTTTAACAAGCTCAGCAATTCTGATTTTTCTTCGCGGTTCACTTATTTGTCTCCATACGAAAAGTTAAATTCTTCAACCATTTTCTACAAACGGCAAAGAACCGTTACCAAAACCCACAATCATACTCAAAAATATGAAAGTGGCACCTAAAACCTGTCCGAAGGGGAGAAAAGATTATATTTAATAAATCTCACGTTCACTCCGTCTATGTAGGAAATTAAGGCCTTGTTTTAAACTCAACCACCCACAGTCTTGGACAGCGATGAACACAGCAAATTTGCATTCATTGAGTGTGCTTATAATACAAAGATATTTGCTTGTCAAGCATATTTTTAATGCCTTTTTAACAAAAAACAGCAGTCTTAACCTTTGAAACCTTGGGCAACCACATACATTTCAACCGAATCCTGCCGGCTGGCATCAGGTTTATAATGTGTCACTTTTGCAAAATGTTGACGCATATCGGTCAAAAGAGATGTTTCTGTTCCACCCTGAAAAACTTTGGCAATAAAAATACCACCTTCGGCTAGAACTTCTTTGGCAAATTCGTATGCCATTTCCACCAAGCCAAGCGTGCGCAAATGGTCTATATTTTGAACGCCGGTGGTGTTTGCTGCCATATCGCTCATGACCACATCTGCCGGTCCGTTTAAAAGTTCTTTGAGTTTTTCGGCCGCTCCGTCTTCGGTAAAATCTTGTTGCAACATTACTGCGCCCTCTATGGGTTCGGCGGCCAGTAAATCCATTCCCACGATCTGCCCGCTTCCTTTGTTGCGCATTGCAGCAATTTGCGTCCAACCGCCCGGTGCACAGCCTAAATCAACAATTGTTTTACCTTTACCTAAAAAATGAAATTTTTCATCTAATTGAATAAGCTTAAATGCCGCGCGGCAACGATATCCCAATCGTTTGGCCTCGGCAACATAAGGGTCGTTCAGCTGGCGCTGTAACCATCGATTGGACGATACAGTGTTATATTTTGCGTTTTTAACGCGAACGGTCAGCATTTTGCGACCGCGAACCTTTTTAGCCGATTGTGTCAGTTTTGCCATTGTTGCCTCAAATCTTCAATAATTGCTTCTTGAGCGCCTTTTAGCGAAGCGGTTAAGTCTGTTAGTTGCAAAGTTTGATAAATTGTTCTGAAGATTACGCAAGCAGCCACAAAAATGTTGGCACGACTCTCGCCGATATAAGGGCTATGTAGCATTTGTTCGGCATCCATTAAAAAAATCTTTTCAATTTGCGCATCGATTTGTTCAACAGGCGCAGAGATGCCATCGGCGTAATCTTTGCTATATACACCAACTTCTTTAACCATACTAACCAGACGTAACGGTGTGCTGGAGGTTGCCAAACAACTGCATCCGGCACGATATTTTTCAAAATTTGCCTGTTTGGCAAATTCTGCCGTCCATTGGGCAATTTCTTGTGCCAATTTTGCCGCGTTTTTGGCATTGTATTCAGATAAACCAAACACTTCTGAACTGTTCCGTGCTCCCCAAGGAATGGAAACAGTATGCAAAATTTGCGGTTTGGCATCATTTGTCGCCAACGTAATTTCCGTTGATCCGCCGCCTAAATCATAAACCAACACGTAAGGTTTATTTTTGTTGGCGTTCAAAATTGCGCCTTTTAAGGTTAATGTTGCTTCTTCCAGCGGTGAAATAATTTCTAACTTTATACCGCATTCAGTTTCTACTTTTTGCACAAAATCCATTCCGTTAGAAGCCATACGGCACGAAGCTGTTGTTACTGCCCGATAGTGTCCGACATTATAGTCTCCCATCAGCTCGGCAAATTTGCTTAAACACCGCACGCCGCGTTCAATTGCTTCCGGTGTAAAGCACATATTTTGCGCCAAACCCTCGCCTAATTTTGTGGTCACTGCTTCCCGATAAATCACATTGCCGCTTTTGTCGGTAATGCGCAAACGGCATGAATTTGTGCCTAAATCAATGGCTGCCAGATTTTCGCCCTGCATAGTTATGCCCTTTTCTAAACATTTTACGGCGTTTGCCGTTTTGGTGGAAATAATTATGCTTTTGATGGTGCATCATGTCAAGCAAAATTCCTTCTCGAATTCCCCTATCGGCAATGGTGATTTCCGAAATTGGCCAAAATGTTGTCAAAGCTTCAATAATAGTGCAACCGGCCATAGTTAAATCGGCCTTTTGTTTACCAATGCACGAATGCCGGCATCGTCCTTCATAGCCCATATTTTTAATGCGCGAAATCACCTTATTGACTTCAGCGCCTGAAAGCGCTAATCCATCAACGGCTGCGCGGTTATAGCGCGGCAAATTAAGATGCACGGCGCCCAAAACCGTTACGGTGCCAGACGTTCCTATAATTTGTATTTCCTGATTGCGAATAGCTTCGGTAATTTGATATTTTTCTTCAAATTCTTGCAAAATTTTCTGCGTTCGTTCCACAATGGTATTATAGGCCAAATTGGTCATATCTTTACCCGGAAAAGCCTCCGAAATAGTTACCACACCATAGGGTAACGAAACGAATCCTTCAATAAAAGTCTTACCGCTTTCGGTTATGCGTGCCAGCGAAATTTCAGTTGAACCACCACCAATATCAAAGACCAAAGCACGTTTTATCATTCTGTTTAAGAGAGGCATACAGCCCACCACAGCCAAACGCGCTTCTTCTTTTGAAGAAATCACTTCCATTTTTAGTCCGGTATCGCGTTCTACGGCTTTTTCAAAATCGCCGCAATTTAAAGCTCGCCGACAGGCCGCCGTTGCCACAAAACGCATACGCACAATCGGACTGTAGGCATCAATAATGGCGCTACATACTTTCAGCGCGGAAATTGTCCGCCGAATGGCCGGTTTAGCCAGCATATTGCCGTGAATAATATCCTCGCCTAAGCGTGTGACACGCGAAAATGTTTCAACCACATGAAATGAGCTCGGTGTTGGTTGAGCAATAACCAATCGGCATGAATTTGTGCCTAAATCAATTGCAGCATAGTAGCTTGCCTGCACACCGGCATTTTCCGCCACTGATGAGGTTTGTGCTGTTTTTTCCTTACTATGCTGTTTTTTGTATTGCACCTCTATTTAGCTCCATACATTTCCGTGCGAACCTGCTCGCGCAACGTATCAATGCACACCAGACCTTTTCCTTTGTCCTTATAGTGCCAATATTCCCAACCATTACAAGCGGCGGCATTTTGCGCGGCGGCTCCAACCTGATGAATTGAACCTTCCGTATTTTCTCCCTTAACCGAACCATCGGCACGAATGGTGGCAAAATGCTTGCCCGATGCATCACTTAAAACATCTCCCGGCCGGAGCAATCCGCGTTCTAATAACGAACCAAAAGGAATTCGTTGCACTTTTTTCTTGACTGTATATTCCAAAGCACAATCGCTCATCGGCTCTACTTGAGCAATTCGCGCTCTTGCACCGGCAACATAATCGGCATCTCGTTCAATACC
>OMQE01000170.1 GCA_900313155.1 uncultured Rhodospirillaceae bacterium
AAAAGTTTCAGCGTTTCGGCAATATCACCTTCAAGCAACTTGGCAAAAAGGGCAAATGTTTGTTGTCTGTCTGCCAATCCCAACATATTTTTTACCGTATCGACAGTGATTTTACCGTTGCCCAAAACAATGGCTTGGTCAAGCATCGAAAGCCCATCACGCGCCGAGCCGTCCGCTGCCCGCGCCACCAAACGCAATGCCTCATCTTCAGCTTCTATTTTTTCTGCCGTCAGCACTTTATGAAATAAACCGGTCAATGTTTCAATACTCAAACGCTCTAAATCAAAACGTTGGCAACGCGATAAAATCGTTACCGGAACTTTGCGTATTTCAGTCGTGGCAAAAATAAACTTAACATGTGCCGGCGGTTCTTCCAAAGTTTTCAGCAAGGCATTGAAAGCACTTTTTGAAAGCATGTGAACTTCATCGATAATATAAACTTTGTAACGTGCGCTGACCGGTTTATAACGCACACCGTCTAAAATTTCGCGCATATCATCAACGCCGGTTTTGGATGCGGCATCAAGTTCAATAACGTCAATATGCCTGTCGGCGGCAATGGCTTTACAGTTTTCGCATTCACCGCAAGGATGAATAGTCGGTCCGCCGTTTCCGTCCGGTCCGATGCAGTTAATGGCACGAGCTATCAAACGCGCGGTAGTGGTTTTACCAACGCCGCGGATACCGGTTAAAATATAGGCATGGTGCAGGCGATTGTTGGCAATAGCATTGGTCAGTGTTTGCACCAATGCATCTTGTCCGAGCAAATCTTCAAAGCGTTGTGGCCGATATTTACGCGCCAACGCCACATACTGACTTGTATTTTGTTCTGTTTGTGCCATTTTTACCATCATCTTTATCTAGAGGCGAAGGAACTCAGACCTTGAAAAAACCGTTACGGCTGCTTTTTTCCAAACCTGACCGAGTTGGCGGCATTTCAACCCTGAGCCCTTCATAAACTCTTCATATAAAAGAGCAAATTTTATGCTTTTGCAAGCAAAAAATGCACTTATTGCATATTATTGAGCATTGTTCGCACCGAATCGGCGCTTTTGCCATAAATTTGCGGCATGGTAACATAACCGCTATTCGGCATATAGTCATAAGTATTGACGCTACCGTAGAATTGTTGCATGGCAGCCTCCAAAAGCTGTGGACCGCCGGCTGTAACCTTAACCACATCAAGACCATGCTCATTCAGTCCGTTCGGTAAAATCCGGAAACTGCCGCTCATACCGCTAAAGCCTTCACTGCGCACAATTTGCTCTTGCAAATTACCTTTATCGCCGTGAGCCAAAATAGAAGCCATGGTCACGGCATCATAGGCGTAAATCCCCAAACTGTTCGGACGATTACCAAAAAGTTCACTGTATTTTTGATTAAAGTTTTCAATCCGGCTTTGCGGCATCATCGGATAAACCGCGCCGTAAAGCTCGGTTTCTTTACTTAAACCGGTATTTGCCCAAACGGAAGTACCCATAAACAAAACTTGCGGTGCCGCAACATCGTAGTAGCTGAACATACTGGTAATAGCCTTCAGCCGATTACCGAATTCCGGAACCAAGAGTGCATCAAAGCCCACATCATCGCCGGAGCGAGAACCAATCATGGCTGTTGCTAAGCCGCCGAAATCCATCGCAGATGGTGAATAGAAACCAACCTTAGTAATTTCGACCCCGTAGCGCTGTCCGGCTTTCAACAAAGATTTCAACATATTCAAACCGCTTTGGCTATCCGGCAACACTGCCGCTAAACGATGCCGTCCTTGCTCGGCGGCATAGCGCACAATGCGTCTGATTTGGTCATCGTTCAGCAAACCAATGGAATAAACGCCTTCTTGTAACACATTCGGCGAGGTGGAAAACGATACCACCGGCACATTTTTTGAGCGTGCTTCACCGCTGATGGCAATCACTTCTTCAGCTTTAAGCGGTCCTAAAATCAAATCACTTCTGGCACTCAAGGCATTTTCCAGTGCAATTCGCGCACCGCTACCTGTGCCTTTGGTATCATAAAACTGCACCACCAAATTATTGTTGTTGATATCGCCCACAGCCATCATGGCGGCGTTTTTCATACTTTGCCCCACATTGGCGTCACTGCCGCTGAGCGGAAGTAACATAGCCACTCGAAAGCTTTCGGCATTTCCTAAATCTACGTGCGAATAGTCTGTTGAGCTGACTTCCGTTTGTGCCGGCGTTGCATAGCCCAAGCCGAATCGATTGCCCCAGTAAGTTTGCGAGTGCGACTGCTGCCAAAAGCTGCAACCGCAAATGAGCAAACACAGCAAAATTACATTTATTTTTTTTAGCACTTGCAATTTTCCTTAAAATATTAAAATATACATTTATATAGAATGAAATTTGTCTTTTGTAAAGTTAAAGTTAGATAAAATGTTAAGAAACGGTTTATATATTATTGCCACGCCAATCGGTAATTTACAAGACATCACGCCGCGTTCGATAGAAGTTTTGAACGAGGTTAATGTGGTGGCTTGCGAAGATACTCGTGTGAGCAAGAAGCTCTTTTCTCTTTTGGGGATTTCGCTTCACAAGCGCTTTATCACTTATGAAGACCATACTGAACGCGAGACAGCTCAAAAGATTATTGATATTATCAATGCCGGAGAGGCAGTAGCGCTTATCAGTGATGCCGGTTCTCCGCTGATTTCAGACCCCGGATATAAGCTGGTGCGCCAATGCCGAGAACAAGATGTTTATGTTACGGCGCTTCCGGGAGCTTGCGCGGTGATCACGGCTTTGCAACTTTCGGGATTGCCGACTAATCGCTTTATGTTTGCGGGCTTTATTCCTAATAAAGACAAAGCACGGCAAGAACTTTTTACCGAATTGGCGCCGATAAATACAACACTCATTTTTTATGAAACCGCACCGCGTTTATTGAAGACGTTGACGCAAGCCAAAGAAATTTTTGCCTGTCGTGAAATTGCCGTTATGCGCGAATTAACCAAATTGTATGAGGAAACCGTTTGTGGCTCTTTTGATGAAGTGATTGAGAATTTTACAAACAATGAGCCGAAAGGTGAGTTTGTATTGGTTGTTGCACCATCGAACGAATCGCAAAAAGCGCTTACGTTAGAAGATATCCGTCCGCAACTGATGAGCCGTTTGCAACAAACTTCGCTGAAAACTGCGGTTAAGGAAATTTGTGAACAATATAATATGAATAAGAATGATGTTTATGCTTTTGCCTTGGAACTTAAAGACGAATTATCTGCACGGTAAATGGGCCGAATTTTTGGCGCGAAACTACTTGCGTTTGCACGGCTATCGTATTTTGGCGCGAAACTATGTTAAAGGGCGCGGTGTTTATGCCGGCGAGCTGGATATTGTGGCGCAAAAAGGACGGACGCTTGTTTTTGTGGAAGTTAAACAACGCCAACGTTTGGAACAGGCTTTTTATGCCATTACACCCAAACAGCGTGAACGGATTATTTATGGTGCACAAAATTTCATAAAGTTTAATCCCCAGTATCAGGG
>OMQE01000080.1 GCA_900313155.1 uncultured Rhodospirillaceae bacterium
GCCACCGCCGAATAGCCGTTTTCGCGTGCATATTGCATCACTCTTGTTAAGCGCATTTCAAAACACACTGAACAACGTTTGCCGCGTTCAGGCTCATTTTCCAGCCCTTTGGTTAGGACACACCAACGCTCATTATCGTATTCAAGTTCCAAAAACGGAACACCGTAAAGACGGCACACACGCTCATTTTCGTCCCGACGTTTTTCATACTCGGCAAACGGACGAATGTTCGGATTATAAAACACCACGGCAAAATCTTGCTTTTGCTCGGCAAGTGTTTTTATCACCGCGCAAGAACATGGTGCACAACACGAAAGTAGCAATATTTTTTCTTTTCCATCAGTCATGGTTTCAGCATATAAAAAATATAACAAATTGCAAGCCTAAATTTTTGCAAGCGAGCTTTAGTCAATTTTTTCTAACGTACCGTTATGATAGCGTTGCACAATATATTTTTCGCTTTGTTTGGGTTCTCCGCCGCTGAAATAATAACTGCCTAATGTGGTCTCAATTTTATTATTGTTTATTTTTTTGCTCACTTTGGCATAATCAAATGAACCGGCTTTTTTAACCAACTGTTCCCAAATTTTGACGGCAGAATAGCCGTAAAGCGCTAAGCCTTCCGGTTCAAAACCGCTCAAGCGCAACTGCACCATTTCTTCCGCCAAATCCGGCTCATTTATCTGCCCGTTCAGACTCATAAAATATGTTCCGTCTGCATCATCACCCAAATAGTCAAAATATTTTTCGCTCGCCGTGTAGCGGTCGGTAAAAATCATAAACGACGCCCGCTCGCTCTTCAAATATCTCGCCATTTTTCTGATATTTTTTTCCGTTCCGGTCACAAATGCAATTTTGTTGCCTTGAGCCACAATTTTTGCCGCCAAAACATCATACTTTACTTTGCCGTCATTACCTTCATCATCGTATGTATAATTTTGAAGCAATATTGACTTTCCGTGCGTCTGAAATTCATCACGAATTGCCTCAGCAATTGCCAAACTTTCCTTATCATCAGGGTTATGAATCAAAGCCACCTTTTCTCCGGCTAAATGTTTGTTATAATATGCAAAAAAGTCCTTTGCCTGTTGCGATGAATACCCCAGCATTTTAATCAATCCCTTATGCTTAACATTTTTCAGTGCCACAGAAATTGCAGTTGGGATAATTTGTAACATACCTGCTCGACTGTATGTATCTGTTACATCGGCAAAAGCATTTTGACAATACGGGCCGATAACCAGCACCGGATTTTGTTGCTTCGAAAGGGTAAGCATTTGTGCGGTAGAAATGGCAATATTATTACTGCACTGGTCATCAATCGGCAAAATTTTCACCTTTTGCTTGAGCAGCCCGCCGGCAGCATTTATTCCATCAACGGCGTGTTGCACACCGGTAAATATTTCCTCTCCCTGCCGAGCGTGAACACCGGCTTTCGGGGTAATCACGGCAATGGTTACCGATGCACTTGCCGCAACGGTCCACACACACATAACAAAGCATAAAATATATATCGCCATTTTTTTCATAAGAGCTATTGTAGCAAAAAATTCTCTTTTTGCAATAAATTGTTGCCAAGAAGATGGAAATAGTATATATAGTGTTGCAATTTACGGAGATGAAAATGGCGGAAAGCAAATATATTGAAATTAAAGGTGCCCGACAGCATAATTTGAAAAATGTCAGTGTCAATATTCCCAAAAACAAAATGACAGTGATTACCGGCTTATCGGGCAGCGGTAAATCGTCGTTGGCGTTTGATACCATATATGCCGAAGGACAACGACGCTATGTGGAAAGTCTATCGGTGTATGCGCGCCAGTTTTTAGACTTGATGAACAAGCCTGATGTTGATTCAATAGAGGGGTTGTCGCCGGCCATTTCCATTGAACAAAAAACTATTTCACATAATCCGCGTTCAACGGTGGGAACGGTAACGGAAATATATGACTATATGCGCCTTTTATGGGCGCGTGCCGGAACGCCGTATTCGCCGGCAACTGGCTTGCCGATTGAGGCGCAGTCATCAACCCAAATGGTTGATAAAATTTTGGAATTTCCGGCCGGAAGTAAACTGGTTTTGCTTGCCCCGATTGCCCGCGGTAAAAAAGGTGAGTTCAAAAAAGAATTTGCCGAACTCGTCAAAAAAGGCTTTCAGCGTGTGGAAATTGATGGTGAAATGTATAGTTTGGACGATGTGCCGAATTTGAGTAAAACCCAAAAACATAATATTGAAGTGGTGATTGACCGCTTGGTAATGAAAGAAGGTATTGCCACCCGTTTGGCGCAGTCGGTCGAAACCGCGCTCAAATTGAGTGATGGTCTGCTCTATGTTGAAAATATGGCCGATAAGTCGCGCACCACGTTTTCTTCCAAATTTGCCTGTCCGGTATCGGGCTTCACCATTGAAGAAATTGAGCCGCGCTTGTTTTCGTTCAATAACCCGCAAGGCGCATGTCCGCATTGTGGTGGCTTGGGTGCCAGTTTATATATGGATCCGGAATTGGTGGTTCCGAACGAAAATTTGAGCTTGTCAGGCGGAGCAATTGCCCCGTGGTCGGTGAGCAGTCATTCCATTTTTTATCGGCAAGTGCTTAGCAGTTTGTGTGAATTTTTGGGAATTTCAAACAAAACACCGTGGAAAGATTTGCCGGCCTATGCGCAAGAAACTATTTTATACGGTTCAGGCAATAAATGTGTGCCGATGGTGTTTTCCAAGTGGGTATCGGACAAGCCTTTTGAGGGTGTTATCCCAAATATGGAACGTCGTTTTTTGGAAACCGATTCGGCGGTGGTGCGTGATGAACTCTCGCAATATCAGTCGGCGGCACCTTGCGAAGTTTGCCACGGTAAACGGCTGAAACAAGAGGCGCTGGCGGTCAAAATTTGCGGCAAAGATATTATTGATGCCGCTAATGTGTCCATCAAACAAGCCTTAAGCTGGTTTGAAGGGGTGGAAGAACAGCTTGCACCGCAAAAACGCGAAATTGCTCACAAAATTGTTAAAGAAATTGTTGAACGTTTGAAGTTTTTGAACAATGTCGGGTTGGACTATTTGTCGCTGATGCGCCAGTCCGGCACGCTTTCCGGCGGTGAGGCGCAACGCATTCGTTTGGCATCGCAAATCGGTACCGGTTTAACCGGCGTTATGTATGTTTTGGACGAGCCGTCCATAGGTCTGCATCAGCGCGATAATGATAAATTGCTCGACAGTTTAACCCGTTTGCGCGATATCGGTAATACGGTTATTGTGGTTGAACATGACGAAGATGCCATGCGCGCAGCAGACTATTTGATAGATATGGGACCTAAGGCCGGTTCTCAAGGCGGCGAAATTACCGCAGCCGGAACGGTGAAAGAGGTGCTGAAAAATCCAAACAGCCTGACAGCGAAATATTTGAACGGCGAAAAGCGCATTGACATTCCGGCAAAACGCCGTAAAGGTAACGGCAAATTTTTGGAATTGACCGGTGCGCGCACCAATAACCTCAAAAATGTCAATGTTAAAATTCCGCTCGGCACTTTAACCTGCGTGACCGGTATTTCCGGTAGCGGTAAATCATCGCTTATTTTGGAAACGTTGTTTAAAGC
>OMQE01000027.1 GCA_900313155.1 uncultured Rhodospirillaceae bacterium
CATTGAAAGCAAGCAAAATATCACAAGCAGAAGAATATATGGACGCACGCTGTCGGCAATTGTGAGCTGCCACAGGCGCATAAAGCCATATAGCCCTGTTAACGGTAACAGGTTGGTGCAAATATATACGAGCGGATTTTTGATGTTAGAACCAATGCTTGAAATCCAATAATGAAAAGGCCAAATCGGAATACGCGCAAGCAAGGCCAAACACACTCCACCCCACACCATTTGCGCAATTCTGTTCGGAAAATTCATCAGCGCGATTTCGTGCAAAAGTAAATTACCGTGACAAACCTTATACACCAAAAGTAAAGAACAAAACAAAATCAAAACGCCGGCAAAATTAAACAGAAAAAATAAATAGAGAATTGTTTTTTTCTTAAGTTGGCTAAATCCACCGATAAGCATAAACAAAGGTATTAGCATACCGGCAAAATAAATATAGAAGGAGAACATGCCGTTGGCACTCAAAAAACCGCCGATGTTCCACAAAAAATACAAACTCCACGCCAAAAGAGCCTTGTTTTGCCGGCTTTTTTCACTCAATCCGACAACACCTATAAGCATTGAAAGGTAAATACCTAAAAGAAGCAACAGTGAAAAGCTGTCGAACCCGAATGAAAGCCGAATATTAGCACTCGGTAGCCAATTCAGTTGATGCATAAATTGCAAACCTTTTTGTGATAAATCCAATTCGGCAAACAAACGCAAGATTATCAAAACCCCCGCGCCCAGTGTAAATATGGTCACATGGAAGGCATTATTGCCTTTTTTTTGCGCCGAAAGCACAAATAAACATCCCAAAAGAGGCAAAAGCCAAATCATCAAAGACAAATTGAACATCTAAAGTTTGCCTCCCATAATGTATGAAAACCACAGCATCAAGCCGATTAAAATAACAATAATGGTGCCACCGAGCGTGGTGTTTTTGTGCAGTTGTCTGAAAAAACGCAACCCTCTTTGCGCCGCGGAAAGGCAAAAGCCGATAATAATTTGCTCAATAAACAAGTGGTCTATTAAAAGCCACAAAAAACGCCCAATCAGACGCAACGGCTTAACAAAGGCATATTTATAAAATTGTCCGATAAAATCATTATTTTGAATATATTCCTGCTTGTAAGCAAAACGCAAGCGCCACAAAGGTGAATACATACAAAACAGTATGAATACAAAAGTCCAGCCGAAAACGACAATTGTGTATAAATTGTGCGGTTGCAAAATAAAAATTGTGAGCATTGTTAAAGCAAACAGGCTCATCAAATGCACCGGATTATGCCGATTCGCCAGCGGATTTATTTTACGCGGCGTAAAGAGAATTTGCCTTAAAGCAGTTGATAAAGACAAAACAAACAACACTGCAAAATACCATATATAATAGCGATTTCCACGATTATACACACCATCTAACGAACCGGAAATTGCCGCAATCATCAGGGTTATGAGCATAAAAACAATGTAAGAAATTTTGCTGTTTTTAAAATTTTGTTGCATCAGTAATATGACGGAATTTTGCCTCATACCCTGATAATAAACTAAATATAAACACCACATCAACACATTGAATTGCAACAACAACCAAACATTTGCAGCCGACCACACAAAGCCCGAAAAACATAAAATTTCCACAAAAATTGCCCAAAACATCATCTGCCAGTATATTATTTTTTGCTTAAAATTATCTGTTATCAAACTACCGATAAAACCGCCGAAAATGCTTGTTACGCACCCCAGATGAATATATGGCGCGAACAAAGTTGAGGCATTCCATAAAACATGAAATTTTATCAACAATATCAAAGCACTAACCGGCGATGAAAGGAATAATATATTCAATAAGCGGTGTAATCTCACATTTTTTAAAGCCAGTAATCCGATATGAAATCCCCAAAATCCCATCTTCATAAATACGGATGTTAAACCGGCCAAAGCAATAAAATCAAGGTGCCGTCCAACCTGCTTATATAGTAAAATTTCTCGAATATCCAGCGAGTCGATTTGACAATTGATAATTGCCAACACCATAAATATCAACATATCTGCTGTGATATTCAGTAAAATATATCGCCTGCATGCCGATGTGTCTTTAATTATAAACATTGCTAAAATATCTATCACAAACAAAGCGCATAAAAGCTGCACAAAATTATTGCTTGTCATCATCACAATCAGCGCCACTAAATTAAAAATCAGCGTTGCATTATATAAACCACGCCGTTCTTCATAGCGAAAAATTAAATTTTGCACCACCGCAAAAATGGTGATAATGAAAAAAGGCAAAACCAAATTGTAATGATATTTGTTTGAAATAATGTCTATTTTGATATCGCCGCTGGGAGAACTATTCCAAATAAAGGAAAAAACATCTTCGTTACCGCTGAACATTTCAAGGCAAAATTGGGTGAACACGCCCCCTAGCAACAAAAATACACAAAAGGACAGCAATCTGTCCTTTTTGATGCCCACTCGAAAGCTACTTAATATCCCTACGATTAAAAGCGCCAGTGTGGTAAATGCAATCATCTTGCTACCTTTTACATAATATATTATGAAATAATCAGGCTGTTAATATCCTTAACAATGCGAACCGGTACAATATATTCTCTTTCCACATCGTCATTTTCAATTTCGACAATCAAAATTTCGGCAACCGATTTAAGCGGTGTTCTGGCTTCCGGATCAATGTCTTTAAAAGCCACCGAGCTTTCTTGTGAACGATAAAGCAAAGCCATATCCCCGCCGTCGTAAATAAAGCGCGGATTTTCCGGTCCGCCCATACGACTGTTCATCATTACCATAATATCACCTTTGGCATTTTGTAAAATGCTGTAACGACTTTTTTTACCAACTTCATTACTTATAGCCATATGCTTATTCCTCATTCTATAATGATACAAAAAAACTTAACATGAGGGTATGTTAACATATAAATCTTAATAAATAAATACCTATTTCAAATTTTTTCACTTTTTTTATTTTTAGTATTGACTTATTTAAAATAATCTTTTATAAGCATATTCGTTTTGAGTTCGTAGCTCAGTCGGTAGAGCATTTGACTTTTAATCAAAGGGTCGCGGGTTCGAATCCCACCGAGCTCACCA
>OMQE01000162.1 GCA_900313155.1 uncultured Rhodospirillaceae bacterium
ATGGAAGAAAAAACAAAGTAAAAAAAAATTACATAACCCCTAAAAACTCGGCTAATGGCTTAATACGCCGTTGTTTTCCGACATGGAAGAAAAAACAAAGTAAAAAAAATTACATAACCCCTAAAAACTCGGATAATGAGCTTAATACGCCGTTGTTTTCCGACGACGTGTACAAAAGAGGTACACGAGGAGAAAAACAACAAGTAGTAAGCCATTAGACGAGTTTTCCACTAGCGGCGCTCAAAAAGTTTTTCAATATCTTCCAACTTAATTTTGATATAAGTCGGGCGGCCATGGTTACATTGACCGGAATGTGGCGTGCGCTCCATTTCCCGCAACAAATGATTCATTTCTTCAATATTCAGCGCTCGCCCTGCTCGCACCGAACCGTGACAAGCTACCGTGGCGCAAAGGTGATGGATTTTATCTTCCAATGCAAAGGCATTATCCCATTCAGCCACTTGCGCCGCCAAATCTTTGATAAGCGATTTGACATCAATATCCCCTAAAACAGCCGGTGTTTCACGCACAATCACCGCTGTTGTGCCGAAGGCTTCAAACACCAACCCCAAAGACGACAATTGTGTGGCATATTCCAACAAGGCTGATTTTTCCGAAAGAGATAAATCGACCACCTCCGGAATAAGCAACATTTGCGACGGCTGACGTTCGTGTTTTGCCATACTTTGCTTCATCTTTTCCATAGTAATACGCTCATGGGCGGCGTGTTGGTCAATAATAACAATACTGTCTTCGGTTTGCGAAATAATATAGGTATTATGAAATTGCGCTTTAGCCAAACCAAGCTCGCCAATTTCAGCTTCGGCAATTGTCTGTGGCGAAGGTTCTTCTGCCACACGCACCGAATATTTATGTTCCAAATGCGGAATTTCTGCCGTTTTACCGCGTCCAGAAAATTTCATTGGTGTTAACGATATATGCGTTGGTGCAGCAAAATGTTCGTGCAATTCCCCGCCCAAAGACTGACGTTGCGGCTGAGGCTTAAACATTGTGCTAACATCTTGACTATCGGTATCGGCAAAAACCGAACTTTGCACTGAAGACATTGCCATCGGTTCCACATTTTGCTTAAGCAAATGTTCCAATCCGTCGGTTTGCGCACTCTTCTGTCCCCCGAAATTTAAGGCATTCCGAATGGCGCTAACCAAAAGCCCCCGCACCATACCATTGTCATAAAAACGCACTTCGGCTTTGGTTGGATGAACGTTGACATCAACATACATCGGCTCAATTTGAATAAACACGGCACAAACCGGATAACGTCCGTTTTCCATCATTCCCTGATAAGCACCTTTAATAGCGCCTAAAATCAGCTTATCGCGAACCGGTCGGTTGTTCACAAACAAAAATTCCGATAGCGAATTAGCCTTATGATACGTTGGCAAACTAACCATACCGCTGATTTTACAAAACTCATTTTCTGCGGCAATATCCACACTGTTTTCGGCAAATTCGGCACCTAGAACATCACGAATACGCTGTTGTCGGGCACCGAAAAGCTCTCCCTGACAGGCATTTAAAGTCAGCTTTTTTTTACCTTCGTTATATAAAGTAAAAGAAATATGCGGGTTCGCCAAAGCAATACGCTGCAACATATCAACGCATTGTCCGGTTTCGGCGCTTTCGGTTTTCAAAAACTTCAAACGGGCCGGTGTGGTGTAGAACAAATCACGCACTTCTATACGCGTTCCCAGCGGTTGAGATGCCGGCTGAACATCACCTTTTTGCCCACCGTTCACACTAATTTGCCAACCGCTATCTGCCCCTTCTTGTTTTGAAGAAATGGTTAATTTAGCCACCGAAGCAATAGATGGTAAAGCCTCTCCGCGAAAACCCAAAAAGTTAATATCAAACAAATTATCGGTCGGCAATTTAGAAGTTGCATGCCGTTCAACAGCTACCGGCAGTTCTTCCGATGACATACCGCAACCATTGTCGCTGACAGCCAGCAACGTTTTACCCCCGCCCGATAAATTAACTTCTATTTTTGAGGCACCGGCATCTATGGCGTTTTCCACCAATTCCTTAATCACCGATGCCGGTCGTTCAATAACCTCTCCGGCGGCAATTTGATTAACTAAATTTGAAGGTAAAACGCGAATAGTCATTTATATCTCTTTCTATTTACGTAGTTTTTTAATATGGTTAATCAATCCCGAAGTGGAGCTGTCATGTTCCACTCCAAAAGCTGTTCCTTCAATTTCAGGCAAAATATTCAGTGCCATTTGCTTGCCTAATTCTACCCCAAACTGGTCAAAAGAATTGATATTCCAAATCACCCCTTGTGTGAACACCTTATGTTCATACATTGCCACCAACATACCCAATGCATACGGGTCAATTTTTTTGAACACAATCGTGTTAGACGGGCGATTGCCGCTAAAGCTCTTATATTTTTTCAAACGAGCAATTTCTGCCTTGCTTTTACCGGCTTTTTCCAACTCAAGCGCCGCTTCTGCCTCGGTTTTACCATGCATCAAAGCTTCGCCTTGAGCTAATATATTAGAAAGCAAAATCGGGTGATGATTACCGATTTCGTTATGAGAAATTGCCGGAATAATAAAGTCTGCCGGCACAATTTCCGTCCCCTGATGCAAAAGTTGGAAGAATGAGTGTTGAACATTTGTCCCTGCCCCGCCGAACAATGCCGGTCCGGTGGCATAATCCACAAACTTATTATCAAGCGTCAC
>OMQE01000077.1 GCA_900313155.1 uncultured Rhodospirillaceae bacterium
GTGAGATAGGGATTCGAACCCCAGGTACGCGACAAAACGTACAATTGATTTCGAGTCAACCGCATTCGACCACTCTGCCATCTCACCGAAGCGATTCGTATTCTTCATACCTTAATCAAAAACAAATTGCAACACTTTTTTTACTCCTGTTGTAGCGTTGCAATAATTAGACTTTTTACGACTGCAACAATAAAACTCTGAAATTACTTATCTAAACTAGTAAAAATTATGAATGAAAATTTAGTAACGCAATTATAAAAGGGCATTTTCTGTTCCAAAATCAAAAATCCGGCTCAAATGAACCGGATTTCAAAAGATGGCAGATGGTTTTAGAACTTAATCTTCACCATTGGCACCACGCCAAGTGTGCGACACTGGTATTTCCAGCCGGACACCATCATTGTCGAAAAACTTTCGCTCCAGATACAATAGTCGTTATTGACCGTTGAAGTGAAAAGCGCCAACCAGTCGGTGCTTTGCTTGCTAACCTGACGCCATGCCGCAAAAATGCGCTCTGATGAAATGGTAATGCGACGCATTTCTGTTTTTGAAAGCAAAAATGCCTCACCTTTTTCAACACCAAATCCCTCGTAATTAGCACAAAATTCGGCAGCAGGCAATTCAAGTCCCTTTTCTTTGGCTTCGTCCAGCAAAAGACGTGTTGCCTCCATACCTGAAGTGATATGCAACGTCGGTGTTCCCAAACATGTGGGGCACCAACACATCATCTGATAAGTCGGGCACAGACCGTAAGCCACATGCTGTTCTTCATCAACAATAGCAACCACTGAACGAACTGCTGTCTTGGCACTCAACTTCTTGGCAAACTTGCCATTTCCGAGATCAAAAAGACCGATTTCTGCCGCGGAAAGCTCTTCCGGACGCAGAATAAATTCATTACTGTTGTTCATAATCATACAAAAAAATTTACATAATACATAGAAAATCTAACATTTAATATAAGTCGATTAAAACTTGTGTCAACCCGAAAAAATACAAATATCGCAATCTTTTTTTTCAAATAAAAAAGCTAACGTTTTTTTTAATTTTAACGCTTACTATATTACATTGATGAGAAAGGATTTTTAGATTATGAAGTTGAACAAACATATTTTCGGCTTGCTGTTCATGTTGGGGGCAATTTTGGTTCCGGACCTTGGTTCAGCACAAGTAAAAAGCACCGAAAACACTGTTGTTGAGCTTTATTTTGATGGCAAAAATGACCTGATTGCTCACTTTCAGGTGCATAATGATCGGCATATTTATTGGCAGAATCCGGGGGACATCGGGCAGCCGACAACCGTAACAGCAAATACCGGACAAGCACAAATACAAAATCAGTCTTTTCCGAAACATCGCTTGGCTTACGATATTATGAACGAATATTACTATGACGATGAAGCCTACTTCAGTATAGATATTTCCGGTCCGAGTGATATGTTGCTGACATTTGATTTTGTGGAATGCGCAGATGAATGTAAGCCGCAGCAGTTGCAATTCGCGCTTGATGATTTAGAAATACAAAGCCCTGAAAATTGGGCAAATATAAAGGCGCGGGCAGAAGCTACATATCCGCAAAAAATCAGAGTGGTGGCAGATGAAGAAAAAAATTTGCTGACACTTAAACATCTTGGCACCGACAAGTTAGACTTTGTGCCGGCAACACGTGAAATTGTTGAGCCAGATACGCTGAAGGTTCACCAAAAAGGTAGCAAATGGCAAATTTCATGGCAAACGCAGGAAAATGCCCGATTGCGCCAAGCGCTGATTATTACCCCGCAAAAGACCTATTTGGCTGACATTATATACACCGCGGCAGATGGCTTCAATTCGTTGCCGTATATTTTGCTTTTGGCATTTTTAGGCGGCATTATATTAAATGCCATGCCGTGCGTTTTCCCAATTTTGGGATTAAAAATTTTTTCACTACTGCAATCGGCTAAGCGACGCGGACGTTGGAAACGAGCCATCTTCTATACTTCCGGTGTGTGGGGCTCTTTTATGCTTTTAACCGCGCTATTGGTATGGCTCAAAAAACAAGGCGAAGCCATTGGTTGGGGCTTTCAGCTTCAATCACCTTGGTTTGTGGGTATTATGGCGGTAATATTTTTGCTGTTGTTTTTGCTGATGATAGAATGGGTGCGTTTTCCGAATATGGCTAATAAATTTATTCATCGGCTCTCCGGACTGAATGAATTTTCAACCGGTTTTTTTGCCGTCTTAATTGCCAGCCCTTGCACCGGTCCGTTCATGGGAGCTGCTGTCGGCTATGCCTTTATGCGCAACAATGCGGAAATTTTTGCCGTATTTTCAGCTTTGGCTTTGGGTTATGCCTTACCCTATGCGCTGATAGAACTATATCCGCAAACGGTGAGCAAATGGCTACCTAAACCGGGAAAATGGATGCATAAAATTAAGATTATTCTTTCTATCCCTATTCTTTTAACGGCGTTGTGGCTGTTTGGTGTTTTGGCAGTGCAAATTCATGCGTTGAACCAACATAACCAAGCATTGGATAACGTATGGAAAGCTTATGATGCCAAACAAGTTGAAACGTTGGCAAATGCCGGTGAAAACGTGTTTATAGATTTTACGGCAAAATGGTGTTTAACCTGCCAATTTAATGATAAAGTGTTGCTGCAATCCGATAATTTTAAGCGTTTTATCAAAGAGCAAAACGTGCATTTATTCAAAGCCGATTTAACCGAAAATAATGACATATACAATTCAGCGCTTTCAACCTACGGACGCGATGGTATTCCGGTGTATATATATTATCATGGTGCAAATTACCGAATTTTACCGGTATTTTTCAGTGTTAAAGATTTACAATAAGCATAAAAAAATCCTGCTAACTCATAACAGGATTTTTTATGAAATGATGTTCTGAAATTTATGCCATCGCCGGAGTGGTTTTGTTCAAGCTGTTAACCAAAACGTTAATAACCAACAATACACCAAACATCAACAAAAATCCGACGCTTAAACCACCTAATACTTCAACAATACCGATAATGGCATAAGTCAAAGTGTTCACGCGCAATGTGTTACCAAATTTTACCTTGAATAAAATTGCCATCAACCAGTGCATCAAAACCGTATATATCAGCACTACAATCATGGCTAGCACCAAGCAAACAACGGCATAAACCGGAAACAGATATTTCTGTGTGGCTGATACAAAACCTTCCGCGCCGGCTTTCAAAGTTTCTTCGTCAAACGTGCCGTCCGGAACATCTTTATACGACTGAATTTCCGTTTTGCGCGGGCTGACAACATACATATATTTTTTGCTGAAATAAATACCGTTTTCATTCAGTTGGGTTGCTTCAAATTCATCAACATTGGTGTTAAGAACAACATTGATTTTATCGGCCTGATTATTGTTACTAAAACCATAACTTTGGCTGATGATGGTGTTTTGCGGAGCTACAATCTCGCCGTTTTGGAACGTTACCGGCAAAAA
>OMQE01000116.1 GCA_900313155.1 uncultured Rhodospirillaceae bacterium
ACTTCAAGGTGTTGCGCTGACAGATGAAAAATTTAATGCGGAAATTGTAGAAAAGCAAAATATAGAGCCGTTAAGAAAAGAGATAGCTGATGTCGAAAAAATTTTCACCCTATTTCCGGCGCCGAAAGTAGAAGCTGTTGTTGAACAATCTTATAAGCAAAAGCATTTAAAAATGTCTCGCCCCTACGCACCACGCAAGATGTTTTATGCCGGCTATAATACTAAGAAAAAAGGCGGCAGATAAAAGTAAAAAAATTATACCTCCAAGTCGTCAGAATTGGAGGTATAATATTAGTATATGCTTTTCAGCATCATTTTATTTGGCTTCTATTTTTTTACCTTTAAGGTCAAATTTTTGAACATCGGCATTTTTGTTCAAATCTTCAACAATTTTGCCGATTGCTTCTTGAGCCAATCCGGCTTTGATTTGCGGTTCAACTTCTGCCAAATCTAAAGGTTTAGTGTCGCGGAAATCTTCTACAAAAATGACATGATACCCAAATTCGGTTTTAACCGGCGTTGAAGAAAATGTGCCTTTTTTCATTTTGAAAGCGGCATCTGAAAATTCCGGTACCATCATTTCGGCGGTGAAAAAACCTAAATTCGGATTATCTTTGGAATATTGGCGTGCCAAATCATCAAAAGAGGCTTCTTTTGCTTCTAATTTTGCAATAACTTCTTTGGCTTGTTCTTCGGTATCTACCAAAATATGTTTAGCCTTAACTTCTTTTTGCGGTTCAAATTTTGCCACATATTCGTTGTATATTTTTTGTACTTCTTCGTCGGTTACGCTTTGTTCAACGCGTTTATCCAAGTACATTTGACGGGCCAAGTCGTCTTCCATGGCTTTAAGTTGTTCGGCAAATTCCGGCGACTGCTTAATATTTTCTTTGTCAGCGGCCTGAAGTGCCAATTTGCTGTTGACCATAACATCAACGGCGTGGCTGTAAAATTCTTCAAACGGCACCTGCTTAAGCTGCGGATTTTCGTTGTATGCCTTTTGAATTTCGGCAACCGTGATTTTTTCTCCGTTAACAATGGCGGCAACACCATCGTTCTTTTCAGCACAAACTTTATAGGTGAACGCACCGGCAACTAAAACCACAACAGCGGCGGTTGTTGCGAACAAATATTTTTTTTGCATATATACCTCCCAAAAAAAACTTAATAAACAATTCGGTTACTATGATATATATATTGCACAAAAATTTCAAAGGATTTTTTATAAGAGGTTTATAACTTTTGTGCACGCTCTTGACTTTATGTTTTATTCAAACTAAATGTAGAAAGAACGAATGTATTATAAGGAAAATAAATGTTAGGGAAAATCGCGCGTAAAATTTTTGGCAGTGCCAATGATCGTTTTGTTAAAAAACAATATAAAATCGTTAATCAAATCAATGCTCTCGAGCCTGATTTTATTAAGCTTTCAGATGAGGAATTGAAAGCAAAAACCGTTGAATTTCGCGAACGGATAAAAAAAGGCGAATCGCTTGACGATATTTTACCGGAGGCTTTTGCAACCGTGCGTGAAGCCGCTAAACGCGTGATGGGACAACGCCATTATGATGTTCAACTTATTGGCGGTATTGTGTTGCACAGGGGTATGATTGCCGAAATGAAAACCGGAGAAGGTAAAACTTTGGTGGCAACGTTGGCGGCATATTTAAACGCTTTAGAGGGTAAAGGTGTACACGTGGTGACGGTGAACGACTATTTGGCTCAGCGCGATGCCGAATGGATGGGACAGGTTTATCGCTTTTTAGGGTTGACGGTTGACTATATTGTGCACGGCAAAAACGATATGGAGCGGAAACAGGCGTACGCCGCCGATATTGTTTATGGCACTAATAATGAACTGGGTTTTGATTATTTGCGCGACAACATGAAATACAGCTTGGAAGAAAAAGTTCAGCGTGATTTTAATTTTGCCATTGTTGATGAAGTAGATTCCATTTTGATTGATGAAGCCAGAACACCGCTGATTATTTCCGGTCAGGCGGAAGACTCGTCTATGATATATATCAGTGTTTCTAAACTTATCAGCCATTTGACGGAAGCAGATTATGAAAAAGACGAAAAGTTTAAAAACATTACTTTGACTGAAACCGGTATGGAACATGTGGAAACTTTGCTCCATGAAGCCGGTTTGATTAAAGA
>OMQE01000031.1 GCA_900313155.1 uncultured Rhodospirillaceae bacterium
CAATGTCGCTGAATATTTGTGCTTCGCGTATCTTCATAAATATATAATAAAATATGTTGACTCTGATTTATTACTTAATTATAGTTAGGCGCTGTTCATGATAGGGTATTATACGAAAACAGTTTCTATGGTTGAAAGGATTTCAATGTCATTATTTAAAGATATTAAACCAAAAATTGATAAACACGAAATCATTTCATTTGATGTGTTTGACACTTTATTGTTGCGTCCATATGTCAAGCCGACAGATTTATTTTTGCATTTAGAAAAATTGGAAGAGACACAAGGTTTTGCCAAAGCTCGTATTGAAGCTGAGCAAAAAGCGCGCAAAATTCACTCAGATGTTGAAGATATCACATTAGATGAAATTTATGCTGAAATTGCTGATGAATATAGAAATCTCAAATCTAAAGAAATGGATTTAGAGCAACAAGTTTTGCAACCTAATCCGGAAATGAAAGAGGTTTTTGATTATGCCAAAAAACAGGGTAAAAAAATAATAATTATATCTGATATGTATTTACCGGCCAAGTTTTTGACAGATATTCTGCACAAAAAAGGTTTTGATGGTTTTGAAAAATTATATGTTTCCTGCGAATATAGAAAAACGAAACATACAGGTAGTCTTTATAAACTTGCTATAGACGACTTAAGAGCAAGCGCAAATGATATTTTTCATATTGGAGATAACCCGGATTCAGACAAACAAAAAGCCGAAAAGCTAAAAATATCTGCTTATCTTTATCCAAAGATGATTGACAGAATATTTAATAAACAGCCATTTTTTAAACAATACTACAACAATAATTCCACCCTTGGAAAATCAATTATCATAGGAATGATGGCATTTAATCAAAAGCACTTAAATTATTGGTATAATTTGGGTTGGAATTATGGTGCCGCGGCTGCAGTTGCTTATACACAATGGTTGGATGACAAAGTCAGAGAAGATAAAATAAAGCATCTACTTTTCATTGCCCGAGACGGATACATATTACAAAAAGTATTTAAAAAAATATCACATTCAAATTGTAAAACTGAATATCTGTTTGCTCCTCGATTTGTACTTCCCCAAAATCATGAGCTATACGAACAATATACTAAATATCTACAAACATTTAATTTACCGCAAAACAACTTAGCAATGGTAGATAGCATAACCATCAAATTTTCTTCACAAAATTTATTAAAAAACTTTTTTCCAAAAATTTTGGGATATTATTGGATTATTAATTCTACGGATGATAATAAAAATAATTTTACAGCGAAAGAATTTCGAACAGATGAATTTGAATATATGAAAGAATGGGGTTTAATGGAGTTTTTCTTTACCGCCCCTCACCCACCTGTTTCTTCATTTACTAATGGGGAGCCACAATTAGCAACAATAGTTGATGATGAACAATGGAGAATAGAAGTATATAAAAATGTAGAAAAAGGCATAATAGACTATACAGAAACCATTACAAAGATATTTGATGCCAAAAAACTTTTTATTGAAGAAAAAGATATAGCTAATTTGGTTGATATTTTACCTCTACATCCAACAAAGGAAGATAAAATTCATCTATCGTCTTTGAAACATGCGTCCGATGTTCATAATCAAAATTATGTTCCTCTTATGCAGTTTTGGAATGAAAAAATATCAGAGCATACAGTAAAAATATTTGGCTTACCACTATGTAAAATTGAAAAAACAACATACCGCTACAATTTGAAATTATTCAATTTTATACCTATAACATCAATGAAAAATAAAAATAATAATCAGTGTTTTTACTTATTGGGCATTCCCGTATTTCAAATCAAACGCAAGGATGAAATAAATAAGAGTAAAACAACATGGTTATTGTTCAAATTTTTACCAATCATCTCTATTAAAAGGAAATAAAAGATGAAAAAAATTGTTTTTTTAATGCCTATTTTTCAAACCGGAGGAATTGAAAGAGTATTGCTTAATATTGTAAAAGCGTTGCAATATAACTATAAAATAGAAATAATTATTGATAATATTCCAGTAAAATGTCAAATATACGATGAACTGAAAAAACTAAAAGTTAATATTACAATTTTACATGATAATGGTATTCCTCCCAAACCAAAGAGCTTTTTAAAGCGAAAAATTTGGCGTTTTAAATATAAAAGTAAACTAAATAATAAAAATAGTAACTTTACCGATAAAGTTCTGAATATTTGTAAAAATGCAGCTGTAATTATTGATTTCTTTTCTTCAAATATGCATCACGTCATAACCAAAATTAACTTAGATATTCCGAGGATTGTTTGGTTTCATTGCTCCTTAGAAGTTGCAAAAGAAGCCGGATATTTAGATAGACTAGCTGATTACGATAAAGTTATCGGATTGACTGAAGTATTTTGCAAGGAATTAAAAAGCTTATATCCATATATATGTATTGAACACATTAATAATCCTATAGATATAGAAAATATAATTTCTCAAAAAGAGGACAAATTACCCGACATATTAGAAGGCAAAAACTACTTTGTATCTGTCGCAAGATTAAGTATAGATAAAGATATTGATACCCTGATAAAAGCATATAAAATGTATGTTGATAAAACAAATTCTTCAAATTTATTATGTTTGGTAGGAAGAGGTAATCGCGAAGATAAGATAAGGGAGTTAGTTAAGTCTCTTAAACTAGAAGAAAAAGTTATCTTCGTAGGCGAACAAGCAAATCCTTATCCCTTTATGAAACATGCTAAAGCATGTATTTTATCTTCAAAAAGTGAAGCTTCCCCTTGTGTACTTATTGAGTCCATGATTTGCCAAACCATGCCAGTATGTGCAGACTGTCCTACTGGACCAAAAGAATTATTAAATAATGGCAAAAGAGGTTTTCTATTTCCTGTTGGCGATACAAAATCGCTTGCTGAAATAATGGAAAAAATTGACGATAGAAACTATAATATAGATGAATATGCGAAGCGTTGGAATGATTATATTAATCAATTATCATTAGAAACCTTCAAAAATACATTTTATGATAAAATCATTAATACAAACATTGTACATACTTGCTTTGATATTCAAACAAATTATCCGCCTGAAATATTCATCAAACTTTTAGGTTTTATCCCTCTGCTTAAATATGTGAAGAAAGAACGCTCATCAAAACTATATTTGTTTAAATTTATACCATTTATCAAAATCAAAAGAAAGCAAGAAAAATTTAAACTGTACCTGTTTAATTTTATACCATTTATTAAAATTAAGACAAAGTATAGATAACATATTGGAAAAGAAAAACAAAGTCCCCGTTTGCATCAATTTCAATCGGGGACTCTTTATTTTAACCACTTTCACCGCTTATCTTTTTTCCAAATCGACTTTTCCATCGTCGGTATTTTCTTGCGGTGCAGGCATTTCAATCACTTTTTCTTCTTGCTTTGCCGTTTTCTTTTTAGCCGATTTCTTTTGCTCATGTTCTTGCACAAACGTTCCCATAAATTCCATCGATTCGGCCATTTCTTCCGGCGTATTTTCTTCTTTTTCTCCTTCGGCTTGTGCGTTTTTCTTGGTTTCAATTTCTGCTTTAACTTTTTGAATTTTATTTTTTGCCAATTTGGAACCCTCTTTAGCAGCTACCACACTGTCCTTAAACTTTTCTTCCAGCATTTGCCGTAAAGCCGGTAACTTTTCGGCATTAAATATTGCTAAAACAACAATAATAACTAATAACCATTCAAACATTTTTGTCTCCTTTTTTACTGTTTCGCAACTTGTTTAAAACTTCGGTTGCATCATATTCATAACTATAAGATATAATATTTTTTAAGCTTCGACAATACTTATTTTGCAAATATTCATAATCTGCGCTCGGCAACGCTCGATGCGTAATTCCCAACACTTTTTGCAAGCGCTCTTGAGCCGCATCTGTCATTTTTATACCACTACGGCACAGTTCTTCATTTGCCGCAAAATCAGCGTTGCCTAAACACACAACATCACATCCGGCATCAATACATTTTGTTGCCCGCTCGGCAACACTGCCTTTTAACGCATTCATCATAATGGCATCAGACACTAAAAGTCCTTCAAACCCGATTTTTTCTCTAATGATTTCTTTAATCACTTTGGCTGAAAATGTTGCCGGATTTTCGGCATCTACAGCCTTTAGAACAATGTGCGCCGCCATTCCCATCGGGGTGTTACGCAATTGTCGAAACGGATAAAAATCTTTTTCTAACGCTTGCAAATTTTCTTCAATAATCGGCAATTGTAAATGCGGATCGGCTTGTGCGCGTCCATGCCCCGGCAAGTGTTTAATACACGGACAAACACCGCTGTTCTCATAGGCAGTTACCATTGCACCACCCAACTCGGCAACTTTTGTTTCATCATCACTAAAACATCGATTCTTCAGCACAGCATTTGTCGTTTTGTATGCCACATCTAACACCGGTGCAAAATTTACATTAATACCACAATTTTTCAAATCTTTGCTAATTAATTGCGCATGTAAAACAGCATTTTGTTTGGTTGCAATTTGAGATTGCGCCGCCACCGGCGTCCATTCCGGTTCGGTCAAACGCCGCACGCGTCCGCCTTCTTGGTCAACGGCAATCAAAATATCGTCTCGACCGACCGTTTCTTTAATTTGTGCGACCAATTTTTGCACCTGTGACGAATTTTCAACGTTTGCACACCCAATAGCAAACAAGCAAACACCTAAAGGATTATATTTGGCAAACAGGCGCTTTTCGTCATCCGACAATGTCGGTCCCTGAACCGATAAAAAAGCCGGAAATACTGCCCTCATCTTTTAGCGTTCCTTAACAATACAATCTTTCAGCCCTTTGGTTTTGAGAGTTGCACAGGCTTTTGCCGCGGCATCTCTGGTTGCAAAAGCACCGGCACGAAGGCGATAAAAAATCCCCTGCGCCCCTAAATCTGAAGTCTGAACCTCATGCGGATATTGTTGTAAATCAGCATATTTAGCCGATAATGTTTGCCAAGTTTTTTCAACTGCGGCCTTGTTTTTAGAAGCTATTAACTGAATTTGCCAATTACCGGCACTTGCTGGAACTTCAGCCTTTGGTTCCTCTTTCGGTTCTTCTTTAACAACCGGTTTAATTGCTGCTTCAACTTTTTTCTCCACCTCGGTTGGTTTTGGTGCTTCTAAAACATCATTTGGTTTTTCCGGCATTGTTGCGCTTTGTTCCGCTTTGTTTTCAACAGGAGCGGCAACTTCTTCCACAATTTCATCTAAATTGGCGGCATTTTCATCAACATCTGTGACTTCCGGCACAATATCGGGCAATTTCGGCTGTTCCGGCGTTGGCAACAGATTTTCGATAACCGTATTATCAACATTCTTCTTTTCCACAATGTTATAAACATCTTTGTCCTGATTCGGAATTTCCATGCCTCCCGGATTCTCCGGCTTAATTTTGACGGCAGTTTGCGGACGGCGGATAACCGGAATTTCCTTATTATGCTCGGCATATTGCGGTGAAAGTACAAACCATCCGACCACCGCAGCTAAAGCAATACCGGCAAATGTACCAAGAAAATTATTGCGTGAACGAGCCAACTCAGAGCGGCGTTCTTCAATGGTGGCAATTTTTTGCCGCGCCACTTTTTGCTTAAATTCATCTAAATAATCATCATTTTTGTTGAAAAAATCCTGATACATGCCTATCCCCTTTTTTCCGCTAATCCTGTTCTGTTTATAGCAAATAATGTTTTAAAATAGCTTAACAGAATAAAAAAATTCTTTAATTTTACGAAAATATCTATATAGTAAATGTTAAAGGAAAATAAGCTATGAAAATTGCCACACTAAACATCAACTCCATCAATGCCCGACTGCCGCTTTTAACAACGTGGCTGGCTCAGCAACAACCGGATATTGTTTTGTTGCAGGAAATTAAGACCGAATTTAATAATTTTCCGTTTTGGGATTTGCAAATGGCCGGTTATGAGGCAAAAATTTTGGGGCAAAAAAGTTATAACGGTGTTGCGGTTTTAAGCCGCACCTCTCTTTCGGTTAATAGCGAAAACCTACCGAATTTCATAGATGAAAACGCTCGCTATTTAGAGGTAGAAACTACAATAAAAGACATACCATACACTTTCAGTTCCATTTATTTGCCTAACGGCAACCCTTCTAAAAGCGCACCTCTGGATAATTCTCGTTTTGAATATAAACTCAAATGGATGGACGCTTTTGTGGCGCACGCCGAAACCTTGTTAAAAAGCGGTAAAAATGTTATTTTAGCCGGAGATTTTAATGTGATGCTAACTCAAAAAGATGTTTATAATCCGGAACTTTTTGCTAATAGCCCACTCTATTGTTCTGAAGTTTGGAAACGCTTAAATAAACTGATTTATCTTGGCTATAACGATTCATTTAGGAGCTTGCATCCTCTTGAGAACGGTTATACTTATTGGGACTATGGAACAACTGCCTTCCAAAATGATTTAGGATTGCGTATTGATTATATTTTTTCATCACCGAATATGACAGATAAATTGATTGATTGCAGCGTGGATAAAAAATTCCGCGCTTTGGAAAAATCATCGGACCATACGGTGCTCATTGCTAACTTTAAGGACGAATAATGAAGAAAATATTTTTGTTTTGCCTATGTTGCTTTTATACCTTTTCGGCTCAAGCCATGAAGGTTGATACCGACTTAATCAATGAAATGCTGACAACTTTAGATGAAAATTATTTGTTTGAGGTTGATAACGCCGCAACAGTAACGGCCGGTATGCAAATTTTGCACGATTTGGACGCTCGTTTTGTTATTTCTAAAGGAAGTGACCGCATATACATTTATCATAACGGTAAAATTACTGCCATTATTCCTTTCCCTCAAGATTTAAACGATACGCAAACATGGAGCAAAAACATTGTTTCAACTTTTGAGGCTGCAGGTAAAATGAGCGAAAAAATTGCTCTGCGCGATTTTGAATTGCCAGACCTGATGATGAAAAAGATGACCGAAAGTTTAGATAAATTTTCGCACTACTATTCTCAATTTGATTATCGCGAAGATGAAGGAAAAAATGCGTTTCATACCTTGTATGCCGACCGCATGATTGATGATGTGCTCTATTTACGTGTGCGAATTTTTAACAAGCAAACCGCCAGAAAAATCAAACGTTCCTTAAAAGAGTACCACAACGCCAAAGCAATTATTTTGGATTTACGCGGTAATAGCGGCGGTATTTTTAATGAAGCTTTGCAAACAGCTGACTTATTCACCGACGGTGAAATTATCTCCTTTACGGCCGGACGCCATAATCATCATAAACACTACTACACATCTGACGAAAATGCGCTTTATACCGGACCTTTGGTTATTTTGGTCGACGGAAATACGGCTTCCGCGGCCGAAGTTTTAGCGGCCGGCTTACAGGAGCAATCACGCGCAAAAATTATCGGCACTCGAACTTTTGGAAAAGGCACTATTCAAAATGTTTTGCAAATGAGTAACGGTGGCAAAGTAGCTTTAACTACTCAACAATTTTTTACACCTTCCGGTAAAGCCATACATAACAAAGGCGTTACTCCGGACATTTGTACGCAATATGACCACCATGACCAATGCTCTCCGCAACCGCGTGCCGACAAACAAGAAGACATTACCACCGCTGTTGAATTTTTGCACAACAACATGTAATCTTAAAGAACAGCATCTCGCATCATTTTGATTTCTGCCGCATAGCCGGCTAAATCATTCGGCGTTTCTAAAACAATCGGCAATGAACAGATGGCTGAATGCTTAACAAAACGCTTCAGAGCTTCGGCACCGATTTCACCGGCACCAATTTTGGCATGTCTGTCCTTATGCGAGCCCAAAGGCATCAAACTATCGTTCAAATGTACGGCCTTTAGCCGTTTTAATCCGATAATTTTATCAAACGCCGTCAATACACCGTCTAAATCATTTACAATATCATAACCGGCAGCAAACACATGACAAGTATCCATACACACACCAATTTTATCCTTGAGCTCAACACCATCTATAATTTCCGCCAATTCTTCAAAACGATAGCCGACTTCCGAACCTTTTCCCGACATCGTTTCCAATAAAACGGTTGTCGTTTGTTCTTTTCTTAAAATCCTGTTCAATAAATCAACAATCATCTTAATACCGGTTTTGCTCCCTTGTCCCACATGTGAACCCGGGTGAAAATTGTAGTAATTATCCGGCACATATTCCATACGTTTCAGGTCATCGGCAAAAACCATTTCGGCAAATTCACGCGTCTTATCATTATCCGAACACGGATTGAGGGTATATGGCGCGTGTGCCACAATTTTTGCAAAGTTGTTTTGGCGGGCAAATTCATTATATTTTGCCGCATCTTCTGCATCAATATCCTTCGCTTTTCCGCCCTGCGGATTGCGTGTAAAAAACTGAAACGTATCAGCGCCGATAGACTTTGCTTCTTGACCGATATGTTCAAAGCCTTTTGAAATTGACAAATGGCAACCGATATGAAGCATCAGTTCCTAATCTTCCAAGAAATAGTCTATTGTTGCCACCACGCGAACTTTTTTATTGATTTGTGTCGGTTCATAAGCATTCGGATCATCACGTGATTGAATGGATATAACCCCCTGATTTGCCGTATGAATTTTGCCAACTTTACTACCGCTGTTTTGAGCAAATTCATAAGCCGCCTGACGCGCATTTTCAGTGGCTTCTTTTAACATTTCCGGCTTAACTTCGTTCAGTCTGGTGAAAAAGTAAGCGGCATTTTGTTCTTCTAAAACAATGTTTTGCGCAATCAAATCACTGGTTTTAGACAAGGCTTGAGCGACCAAATCCACGTTGGCCGTACGCACGCTGATAGATTGTTTTAGAATAAAACGAGATGTGCTTGCCGCTGTGTTATCACGATACGGATTTGCCATCAGGTCGTTTATTTCCAAAGAACCCTCGGTAATTTCGCCGGCGTCAAAACCTTGCTTGCTCAAAAAAGCCTTTGTTGATTGAGCCTGATTGGCCAAAGTTTGTTGAATTTCTTGTAAATTATTGCCACTCACCACAATTTTCAGGTTCCAAATGGCTAAATCCGCTTTAACATTTTTTTCGGCCAAACCCTTTACCATCACCGAACGATAATCGGCATGTGTTTGATAGTAATAATACCCCGGAAAAAATCCCGCGCAAGCCGCACCAAAAGCCAAAATCAGAGCCGGAACAATTTTATTATCCATATTTTTATCCTTTCGCTAAAAAACTTTACTTTGACAATAAGCATATTTCTTGTTATTGTTTTTTTCAAGAACAAAAATAGTAGCGGTGAAAAAAATGAACGATGCAGATTCAGAACTTAAAGTTTTTTCGGCAATTTTGATGCAGCAGTATATTCGTTTGATGACTGCGGCTCTGTATCACCGTTCTGAAAAAAAGGTAATTGGTGCAAGCTTTAAAATTTCGGCACAAAACTATGCTAAAATGCGTGAAGATGAGTCTCAAACTTCACTGATTGGTCTGGACCTGAAGTATGATGAACAGCAAAATTTGCTCCATGCAACGCCGGATGCCGAGTTTTTAGAAGAATTTGAAAATAATATTATGCGTGATGTGGCACTCAAATTTTATGATACCAATATGCACCGCTATGCATCCTATATTCTTTTGCAAGAATGAGAAAGAACTAACAAAAAATCCGCAACACCGAATGTTGCGGATTTTTATTGTGTGGCAAGCAGATTATTTAAACAATCCGCCAACACCTTCAGTTAATCCCTTAACACTGTTACTCACACCGTCAACAGCCGCACCGGCAGCTTTTCCGGCACCGTCAACTGCGGTATTTGCCGCATTTGCAGCTGTTCCCAAAGCCGCATCTTTTAAGCCGTTCACGCCGCCTAAAATGCTACTCAAATCAGCCTTAGCCACAACATTGGTCGTTGTTTTCAAAATTTCTTGGAAAATACGCGCCAAACCGTCTTCAATGGTAATACCTTGCTGTTCGGTTCCTAAATTATTGATGGTTATTGTCGGCAAATTCAAGCTCAAAGACTGCGATGCACCAAGCAAATTAGCAGCCACTGTTGCCACTCCGTTTGCCACCACAACTTTTTTGATAGCCACATTGTATGTAATGTCATCAGCCTTGGCTTGCTTCGGTTCAGATTTCTTTGTGCTTGAAGCTGTATTTTTTTGAATATTTGCCAATACATCATTAGCATTTGTGCGGTTCAAATTCATCAATTCATATGCAACCTCCGGCTTATCAACTCTAATTTCGTTAATCACCACCGTTTTGGTTTTTGGTCCGGTCTTCTGCGCCAATTCTTTAGCCAATTTTTTCACTGAATTCACATCAACAGCCACTGAAACATTACCCAATCTGATAATATTATCTTGGCTATATCCGCTTGGGTTTGCCACCGTAATTGAGCTCACACTGCCTTTACCGTCTAAAAGCGAAAGGTCAATTCCGCCGATATTAACATCTGTTCCCACAGCTTCTGTACCGTATTGATGCACCAGTTGACGCACCGTTGCTTGCCAATTATAGTGGTTATAAAGATAATACACCCCACCGATAATGGCAATAATCAAAAATATAATCAGCCCTAAAATCCATTTAAAAGTTTTTTTGAGCCAACCGCTTTTTTTCTTGTTCGCTTCGTTTGTTTTTTTCTCTGTCATTTTCATCTCCTTTAATTATCAAACAGAATTGAGGAGATTATAGCCCAAAAGAGCATATTGTAAATAGCAAAAATGCGTTTAGTGATATGTTGTCAACAAGTGGCGAATATCATCAGCATCAAAAATTTCAGGCAAAACAATTCCCTCACGAATAAGCGGTGTGAAGAGAACATAAAACGGCAGTCCCTTTCGACCGTATTGCGCCATAAATTCCAACGTTTGCGCGTTATAATCAGTCCAATCTACTCGCACTAAGTCTAAATGTAAAAACTCTTTCCAATATGCTAAATTTTTCGATGTTAAAACCATTGCGCTGTTATAATGACAGGTTAAACACCAATCAGCCCCTATTTCCAGTAACACGGAGCGGCCTTGTGCCAATTTGTTTTTAATTAAAGGCATATCTACGGCTGTTTGCCGTTCTTGCAAGCGCCGAGCATAATTTGCTTCGAAAGCATTATGCGCAATCAGCACGCTGACCGCCAGCAACAAAGCACAAACAATCAGCAACACGTATTTACTTTTTTGCCGAACGAAAATTGCCGTCTCGGTCGGAATTTGTTTTTCAGCTTCGTCATCCAAAAAACGCATAAAAGAGCCATAAAATCGGCAAAGCAACGCAAACACCAGTAATATTCCGCAAATTTTAATAACACAAACTATATCGGTCTGTTCAAAAATCAGCACCAAGAACCAACCAATTGTCGCTAATAACAACAATTTTAGTATTATGGACAATTTATTCATCCATGCTCCGGGTTTAGGAAATAAATCTTGCGGATTATCCAAAGCCAAAATCACCCAATACGGCACACTTAACCCCACCGCCACTGCTGATAGCAACACAACAATATCCATATAACTTCCGGTTAAGGCAAAACCAATGGCTGTGGCTAAATATGGTCCGGTGCAAGGCGTTGCCAACAACACGATCATTGTTCCTAATAAAACGTCCGCCCCGACATATTTGACCGCCGCACCAAAATCAAGTTGCGGTGCTAAAATATAAAATGCCGTTATCACAAAAATCATTACTACTAAAAAGCTCACGCTCTGATACTGCATCCCCCAGCCCAGCGAAAGACCGACGACTTTAGCCAATATCACGCCGCATATAATAATGACAAAGCCCAAAAAAATCCCGCATATCGTGAATTTAAGCGAACGTTTCAACGCTACCGAATTTTCTAAATTCTGACTGATTGCCATAATTTTAAGAGATAAAACCGGAAAAACACAAGGCATAAAATTAAGCAACAATCCGCCGAAAAAAGCCAAAAATATCAGCCCGAAATTCAGCTTGACCGAACGCGTATCAAAAAGTGATGCTCTTTCGGCAAAACGAGATTGGCGCAAATAATAGTGATCGTTAAGCCCGGCGCTGATGGTGAACTCGGTTCCGGCTAAATCATACTTCACCGGTTTTTGGGGTAAAAAGCGCACAAAAATTCGTTCATCACTCAAACTGATTAGTGGTGCACCAAAAGTTGTATAGCCATCATTTTCTTCCACATAAACCTGAAAACTTTCAACTTTTTCCAGCGCTGAAAATTCCAAGCGCAAAGACTGTCCGTCGGCGTCATCATCAACCACAAATTTTTCCAATTTTAATTTTGCCGTTTCTGCTTTCGGATTTTGCGACATCGTTGCCGAAAAAAAGTTTTCATACCCATTTGGAAAAATATCTTCTCCTTTAGGTTCCAACGTCAACGCCAACGCAAATTTCTCCGATTGACACATTTCTATGGCGTTGCAAACCGTCATTTCCACATTTGCATTAACCTTCAGCGGCTTATTTTCATCTTGAAGAGTCAGTTTTATCGGAATTAAAAAATCGCCGAAATATTTATGATACGCCGGCAACGCACCACTGCGAAACGGTATCGGATAAAGCACTTCATAACTTGTCACATTTTCCGAATTATCCAAACTGATTTTTATTTTTTGCAATTCGTCATCAACATTATTGGCCAACACAAAGTGCCTTGAATCGGTAAGAATATGTACACCAATATTCAGCTCTTTTTGCCCTTCAATATATGTCTGCGGTGAAAGTAGTCGTAATTGAACATATTTTCCGTTCACAAAATCAGTCACCCCTTTATCCGATAACAGCGGATTTTTGTAAATATCACCATACAGAGGCAATTTTTTCCATTCTATTTTATCGGCGGCATACTGAACTTTATCCCAAAAAGAAGGTTCTTGTTGCTGTTTTTTCTTAAATTCGTTAATCGCCTTAGGCTCATCCGGATTTTCTGCATAAGTCAGAAATTTTTTGAAATTATATACCTTAACAAACTCTCCGTCTTCTGCGGCAATATACGGCACTTCTTGAGCGTCATCAAAATCTTGCGGACGATGAACTTTTTTGTAAACATGCGGCACCAATTTTTGCTTTATCACATCATTATATATGCCGGAACCTACCCGATATCCGTCTATAATATTGCGTAGCAACACCAATCTGGAGAGCAGTTCTTCATCATTATCCTGTGGAAAAAACGGCCTCAAATTATCAATAAAATTATCTTCATAAAAAACGCTGGTATCCGGATATTTTTTGTAAAAATATTCGCCGATTTCCCACAAAATTGAACCATATTCACCGGCATCAAGCGGTGTTGCCGTGCCTTTTTGTAATTGCTCTAAACGTTGTTGCGTCAACTGGCCTTCAAAATCCGCCGGCAGCACATATTTTTGAGCTTCTGCCACAGAAGCATTGAAAATCGCTAAAATACAAACTATATAAAAAAATAATCGTTTCATCATTTTTAGAGATAAATTAACTTTTCTTTTAACTAAAAAGATGATATCATATAAAAGGTAAAGAAACAATTATTTTATGACTGCGAGCAATGAATAAATTTGACGATAAATATGCCTTAACGGGTAAGTTTTTGGTGGCAATGCCGAAAATAAGCGATGGTGACTACTTTGACCATTCGTTGGTTTATATTTGTTCGCACGGTCGCAACGGCGCCATGGGGCTGATTGTCAATAAGCGTTATGAAAGCATCAATTTTACAGATTTGACTTTTCAACTGCCCGTGCGTGATTTTAAGCGTTTGAACGAGGTTAACCTTTATGTTGGCGGACCGCTTGAAAAGGTGCGCGGCATGGTGATTCATTCCACCGATTATTTCAAAGAGGGTACTGTTGAAATTGGGCAAGGTATTGCTGTTTCTGCCACTTCGCAAATTATTACCGATATTGCTTTTGACCGTGGCCCGTCTGAAAAACTTGTTGCTCTCGGATACTCTTATTGGGAACCTCACCAACTAGAAGAAGAAATTTATGAAAACGACTGGCTTGTTGTTGATGCTAATCGCCGTCTTTTATTCAACACGCCGGACGAAGAAAAATGGCAACGTGCCATTGATGAAAGCGGAATCAATCTTGATCACTTTGTTGCCATTACCGGCCATAGCTGATAAGACGTATAAGATAGCTATTACATTAAAAAATTTTTAACATTTCATGCAACGTATACAACTCATCCACATTTAATAATAAAACATTGCAATTTTGAGCAAGCTGACGAGCAGATATAGTATAAGTACTATTACTCACCACTGCAGCAAAGTCAGCTTTATAAAAATCCCTTCCAGCAATAATCTCTTGAACAGCTTTATTTCCAACAGGTTTATTGTATAATTTGCATTGAATAACAACTGTTACACCATCTTTATCAGCAATTACATCAACACCTTGGTCTAGCGATTTAGACGTCGCTCTAGCATTCCATCCACTTTCATTTAATATTTGGGCACACTTTTGTTCAAATTCATAAGGATTATTTACAGAAAAAAGAGTTTCATTAAGATTAACATTTTCTTTCATAAAATTTATTGTTCTTTCTATTATATATTGTCTCATTTCCTTAGACATTATCTTTTGGGAATCAACGATATTATCCATAAAATATTTCAGTTCAGCTTCATACTTATTTGTTCTGATAATTCCATAATCATCTTTATATGCTAGCTGTCTATATTTTTTTATTAAAACATCACTATATTCCTCTACTTTTGCTTCAGCGCATTTCAGAAGTTCATTATTTTTCTTCTCAATTTGTCTTCTCCCAATAATAAAATAATGTAAAGTCCTTATTAAAGATAAAGATGCTCTTGGCTTTGGTTTAAACAAACACTTAATAAGAAAAGAAATTAGGGAAGATTGTCTTGTCCTACGCATATTTTTCCTCACCTATTTATTTTTCTTATTCTTTCTTGATACACTTTGACGAACTTCAGATGAATCTCTTGAATCTAACCACCATTCTTTAATTTGCGCAATCCCCCATGCCAATCCTACAAAAATCCAATTGATAATCTGATTCTGCCGACGCCGACCAATTCTGTCCCACCAATCAGCCAAACGCGCCCACATACTTTTACCTTGTTTTTCTGCTTTTGGTTCCGCTTGTGGCACGTCAACACTTCCGCCGTTACCACTTGGCACTATTGCACCGGATACTTCCGGCTCTTTAATTTCGCACCGATAAGGCGTAATTGTGCTGATAATGTCATCATTGCTGACATAAGCGCCCAAAATGCGGGTCAAAGTGCCATTTTCTTCCAATAGCAATGAATCACCTCGCCCTAAAAGCGTTTCTGCACCTGTGGTGTTCAAAATGGTCATCGAATCTGTGGCGCTTGCCACCTTATATGATAAACGTGTCGGTAAATTTGCCTTCACACTGCCGGTAATCACATCAACCGACGGACGTTGAGTGGCAATAATCAAATGAATACCCGACGCACGCGATTTTTGCGCCAACATTTGCACCTGTTTTTCAACCGTTTTATCAAACAGCATAATATCGGCAAATTCATCTATCACACACACAATATACGGCATTTTAACATCATGTTTTTCATTATATTCGCCAATATTGCGCACCATATCTTTTTCAAACTTGGCATACCGTGCGTTCATCTCTGCGCCCAGCTCTGCCAAACAACGGCTTGCCACACTCATGTCCGTAATCACCGGACGCAACATATAAGCCTGATTATTATACATGCTAAATTCTATGCGTTTCGGGTCGATTAAAACAAATTTAAGTTCCTGCGGTGTTTTTTTCTTAATCAGCGACAAAATAAACGAGTTCAGCCCCACCGATTTTCCCGAACCGGTTGTTCCGGCAACCAACAAATGCGGCATTTTGCTCAAATCTTTCATCACCGGCACACCGCGCATATTAACACCCACACAAATCGGCAACGCATATTTAGAACCGGTAAATTCTTCTTGCTCGCTCAGCGGTAAAAACGGCACACTCTGCGGTTCCGGATTCGGCAATTCAAAACTGATATACGTCGAGTTTGGAATTTCTGCCACCCGAATGCCACTCACCCCCAATTCGCGTGCAATATCTTTAATAGATTTTTCCACCGCGGAAAATTTTGAACCTTTATTCAGTTCAAATTCAACTTCCGTAATCAGCGGGCCTTTATATTGCTTGCCCATTGCGCCGAAAATGCCGAAATTTGCCAGCACTTGCGGTAATTTTTCTGCCAGTTCCTGCATTGTTGATTATATTCCTCGTCCCGAACTGGTGCCGCCTAACGGATTATATACGCCGGCACCGCCAAAATATTTACGGAAGAAACCGTCATCTCTTTCGGTCAGCTTCGTTGTGTCTTCGTCCACCGAAATATTGTTACCATCTGCCAACGTCCGTGTTTCAATTTTGCTCACTTTACCTTCTTTGAAAGTAATGGCTAAAATATTACGGTCAAGCACAGTCGGATTCATAAACGCCACACGTTTAGTGGTTGAAGACATATAGATCCAATGATTTTGGCTCAAACCGGTTTCCAAACTCGGACTGCCCAGAATATCCATAACCTGCTCTTTAGTTTGTCCGCTGTGAACTTTAGCAATATCTTCCTGTGTCGGATAGTTACCGTTATGCGTAATAAACAAATCAGATGAACAAGCCGAACAAATTAAAATCCCTAACATAAAAAACATTTTGCGTATTGACATATTTTTATTTCCCTATATGTATTACTATTATCAATATATATAGCACAAGGATTTCAGAATGCAAAAAAAATTTTCATATCCGCTTAAAATAGATGAATTAACTCAGAATGAATATACATTTGCCTTAACAGCCGATGCTGATGAGCTTGTGGATATTTGCTCGGTTTTGCAGGTTGAAAAAGTTTTGTCATTCAATGCTAAACTCAAGCTGAAATATAATATGCGCGAACATTTGTTGAAAGTTTGGGGTAATGTTTCGGCAAATTTAGAACTTCAAAGTGTTATATCGTTAGAAAATTTTGTGCAAAAATATGATGTTCCTTTTGAACTATATTTTGACACTAAAGCAACCTATCGAGATATTCGTGATTTAGGAAACGATATCAATACTGATGTTCCGGATATTGTAGAAAACGGCACCATCAATTTAGCCGATATTGCCATAGAGCAAATTGCCCTAAAAATAGATGATTATCCGCGTGCTGAAGGCGAAATTTTTCAATATCAGTGCGTTGGCGCCGATGCACCGATAGAAAAAGAAAACCCTTTCGCTATTTTGCAAAAATTAAAAAAATAAAACTCCGAAAATGTACTTAATACAAAGAAGGATTTTTCTGTTTGGAAAAATCCTTCTTTGTATCTATGCGAATTTTATTTATTAACAATATCTTGCAAAGTTTTACCGGCCTTAAATTTAGCAACTTTACGAGCCGGAACTTTAACAGCCTGACGCGTACGCGGATTGATGGCTGTTGTGGCAGCTCTGTTCGCGGTGGTGAATGTTCCAAAACCAACCAAGCGAATGTCATGACCGGATTTCAAAGTATTGCAAACAGAAGCAATAAAAGCGTCCAAAGCCTTAGCGCTTTCAATTTGTGTTAATCCTGAATAATCAGAAATGCTCTTAATCAAATCACTTTTATTCATTTTTTCTTTTCCTTTACAGTAGATTATATATTGCAACTATTGAACTCTTGTTCAATTCGTATTGAATATGATATTTTGTATGTTGTCAAACGAAAAAAGGCCATTCATGGCTGAATTTCGGCATTTTTGCTTTTTTTTATATAAATTGTGCGCCTTTTTTATTCATATTTGACAAAGATACATCCTTTAATATAACATTATGTCATAATGAGGAAGGGGAATCGAATGAGAATCGGTTATATTGCAATTATTTTAATGTTATCGCTAACTTCTTGCGGCGAATCAGACCATTCTGAAATATATAACGAGAATAATACCAACGTCATTAACGGTGTCGTCTATAATTCAAACGAAAAACCGATTAACGGTCTATATCGCACCTATTATGCCAATGGTAATTTAAAAATGGAAATTTCCAGCCGTGGCGGACTGCCGAACGGTATCGGTAAGTTTTATGGCGAAGATGGAAATCTTCTGTATCAGGGCGTATTTAAAGACGGTAAATTAGACGGTGTTTTGTATCAATATTATCCGGAAGGTTCCGTTCATAATGAAATGAATTACAGTGAAAATATATATGATGGTTCCCAAAAAATTTATGACACAGATGGTAATCAAACCGCTGAAATTGTTTACAAAAACGGTAAACCAATCAGCGGATACGTTATTTTGAACGACAATAAAATAGAATTAACAACGGAAGAATTATCTGCTTTAGCAGACGAAGATATTACACAAGAACAAACTGAAAATACGGAAAAAAATTGAATATTCTAGTTCATTCTGCTTACACAAGAAGGATAAAATGGCAAAGTAAAAACTATTTCTTGCACAAAAGGTAGTTAAATGACAGATAAACGATATACGGCTGTGCTGGCGACTTTGTTTGATTCGGCTTCCGATGCCACGTTGGACTATGCCGTCAGCCGTCACAATATCCATAAAATGGTGTTTTTACTCTCGCTGATTGCCGGTATCGGGCAAGTGGCTATCGGTGCGTTTATCGGCATTGATTGCACGTTTAAGGCATTGCCGTATGTTGCGCTTCACGGCATATTGATTTTGCTCGGCTATATTTGCTTTTTGAAGGCGTTGAAATATACGCCGATTGCGCTGATTGGCTTGGTGCAAAGCAGTGAGCTGTTTTTCACCACCATTATTGACTGTATGCTCGGTTATTTAACGCTTTCGACGCGCTTTTTGGCATTATTGAGCTTGTTTGTGTTTGCCATCGCGCTGTTTTATATCAACTGCATCAAAAACGAAAAAACTTCGGTTAAAGAGGTCAAACCGATTGGGATTATACTCACTCTCGGCACAATGTTTTTGTATGTGGCGGCAACTTATCTGATTAAGATATCGGCGGCGTATGGGGCAAGCGAAATCACACTCAATCTTGCCTATTATGTGGTGGCGTTGCCGTATTTCGGCTACCTTGCCCTCAAAGGCAAAGATGAATATACAAAAAACACCGCCAACCCGCACTGGTATAACGGCTTTTATTTTCTGCCCTTTGCCATCGGCATTTTGGAAACGATTTTCTATGTGTTAGAAACATTCAGCTTTATTAACGACACGCCGACCATCGTGATGGCTATTAAGCAAATGGGGATTTTTGTGATGTTCTTCCTCTCGGTGCTGTTTAAAACGGATAAATTCACGCCGCAGAAACTCCTTGCGCTTATCCTCGGCTTTATCGCCATTACCGGACTGTATTTTAATTAGATGTAAAAAAGTTTTCGCAGTGATGCACCGCACATCGCAGTAAGGAATGACAGTTAAGATTAATCTTCATCAATAATGATAAATTCGTCCGGACCAATCATGTTCAGCACTGTGCGGGCTCGTTCATCAAGCAAATCTAAATCCAAACTGTTAGAGGAAAGCAGTTTAACTTTTTGTTCCCACTCTAAACGCTGATTTTCGTAATTTTTATTGATTTGTTCTGCTTCAGCCACCTTATCTTGCAAAGACATATAGCGCAAAAGACCTCGGTCACCTTTAACGGCAAAATAAGAAAAATAGGAACACAGTGCCATCAACAGGACGATAAATCCCGAACTTTTGCATTTTGCGACGATGTAAGACCACATTCCCATGAATATAACCATTATTTTTTATTGACTAAAGCTTATTCGACCATATCTTGGTTAATAAAAAGTTATGATTTTGAGTTTAATAAAAATTTTCTGTTTTCGGTGTAATCTTCCCACCACGCAAGTCTTTTAATTTACCGTCTTTAAGCGTGACTTCTCTATCCATTTTATGAGCAAGCTCAATGTTATGGGTGGCAATCAATGCCGATAAACCGGTTTCTTTAACAACTTCAAGCAGTGTTAAAAAAACGTTGTCTGATGTATTTGGGTCTAAATTACCGGTCGGTTCATCGGCAAGCAACAAGCGTGGTGTATTGGCCAGCGCGCGGGCTATTGCCACACGTTGTTGCTCTCCTCCGGAAAGTTGGGCCGGTCGGTGATGTTCACGGTCGCTTAACCCCAAACGATTTAACAGCCAGCGCGATTTTTCTTCAGCTTCGGAATATTTTTTTCCGGCAATCAGTTGCGGTAATATCACATTTTCAAGTGCATCAAAATCTGGCAACAAGTTGTGATATTGATAAACAAAGCCAAGATATTCTCGACGTAAATATGTGCGAATGTCATCGTTGTTACCGGAACAAAGCTCACCGTTTACAAAAACTTCACCATCGGTCGGTTGTTCCAACAAACCGGCTATTTGTAACAAAGTTGATTTTCCTGAGCCACTCGGACCGATTAGCGCCACAACCTCTTTAGGCTTAATTTTCAGATTAACATTTTGCAAAACTTCCAAAACGTTTTCACCCTGCTTAAAAGTTTTGTTAATCCCTTTGAGCTCTAATGTCAAATCACTATTCATAACGCAAAGCCTCCGCCGGATCAAATTTAGATGCCCGATATGCCGGATATATAGTGGCTAAAAAGGCCAGCAACAGGGTTAAAACAACAACCAAAGCCACCTCTGTTGCATCCACTTTTGCCGGCAGTTGTGATAAAAAGTAAATTTCCGGTGAAAATAAATCTCGGCCGGAAAGACGTTCTAAAAACCGGCGGATGTTTTCGATATTATCGCAAAACAGCAAGCCTAAAACCACACCGATAGAGGTTCCGACCATGCCAATAAAAGCACCGTCCATAAAGAAAATTCGCATAATCATTCCGCGGGTGGCGCCCATGGTGCGTAAAACGGCAACATCACGGCTTTTGTCCTTAACCAACATAATTAAACCGGTAATAATGTTGAATGCCGCTACTAAAATAATCAGCATCAATATCAAAAACATCACGTTTCGTTCAACATCTATGGCATTGAAAAAAGCAGAATTTGATTGTTTCCAGTCATAAACATAAGCATCTAAACTAACACTTTTTTCAATAAGCTGACGTATTTGAGGTAAATCGTTATCATTTTTCAAACGTACATCAATAACGGTTGCCGAATTTTTGAGACCGAAATATTTTTGTGCGGCTTCAAGTGGCATAAAAATGTAGTTTGCATCATATTCAAACATACCTAAATTAAATGTGCCGATAATGGTATATGACTTCATTCGCGGCACTGAACCAAACGCGGTAATTTTGCCGTTTGGCGAAATCAAAGTAACTTCATCACCGGTGTAAACGCCCAGTTTTTTTGCCAGCTTATCTCCAAGAACAACCACGTCTCCGGCGTATGTTTCCATATCTATTTTACTAAAACCGCCGCGTAAAACTTTTTGCTTGAGAATATCGGCTGCATCAATTCCCCGAACCATGGCACCCTCGGCCGAATGCGGTGATGAAACCAACAATTGCTTTTCAATAATCGGTAAGGCAAGCTCGATACCATCAATGCTTTCCAAATTTTCAACGGCTTTTTTGTAATTATTAAACGGGAAACCTGCCGTGGCAACAATAGATATATGTCCGTTAATCCCTAAAATACGATTCAAAAGCTCAGCCTTAAAACCGTTCATCACCGACATAACAATAATCAGCGTTGCCACGCCTAAAGCAATACCGGTAAAAGCAAAACCGGTAATAACAGAAATGAAACCCTCTTTGCGTTTAGCGCGTAAATAGCGCCATGCTGTCATTCGCTCAAATTTTGAAAACAAAATATTCCTCCAAATATGTTTCGAATGTATAAAATTTTACCTTATTTGGCAACCTTTTGCCCTCACATATGCACATTCTTTTAGTATTCTTTCTGTGTCAGAAGCTCTTGCATTGTTTCAATAAAACGAAAAAGTTGTTCGAATTGTTCATGCAATTTTTGGTAGCGCGTTTTATCTATTTTTTTGCTCCA
>OMQE01000074.1 GCA_900313155.1 uncultured Rhodospirillaceae bacterium
ACCTTTAAAATATGTTGGTGGTGATGTGTGGTATTCTGATATGTTGGCGCTATATGGTGCAAATGAAATTAAGCCGATGATATGGCTCAATTCAAAGGCGAATTCGTGGTTTGATGCCGCAGATTTTGCGCAAAAAGGCGCATTGGTAGTGGCAACAGATGAGGCCGAATATGGTCGCTATCAGCAACAATACGGTAATAATTTATCTGCACCGACACAACTTAATTTAACTTTCAAAAACTATTTCGGCAAGGCAAAAGAAAAACAAATTTATTACGGATTTTATCGCTCTAAAAAGGAGAATGCAGATGAAAAATAAAATAGTAAGCATAGTAATTTCGGCGTATAACGAGCAAGACAATGTGGCGGAGTTGTATAAGCAGTTGCAGAAAAATTTGCAAAAAACCAAAAATGTTGATTTTGAGCTGATTTATGTTGATGATGGCAGCAGCGATAAAACTTATGTGAATTGTTTGGCTTTGCAAAAGAAAGATGAGCGTGTCAAAATTGTTCAGCTTAAACGTAACTTTGGGCACGAAATTGCCATGACCGCCGGCATGGACTATGCCAAAGGTGATGCGGTGATTTTTATGGACGCCGATTTACAACATCCACCGCTTTATATTCCACAAATGATCGAGCTCTGGCAACAAGGCAAAGAAATTGTGCTGACCAAACGCGTGGACAATGTTGCAACGTCCGGTTTGTATAAGTTCTGCGCCAAAACGTTCTATTTTATTTTGAATAAGTTGTCAGATACAAAAGTGTTGGAAAGCGCGCCGGATTTCCGCTTGCTGGACCGTAAGTATGTTGATTTTTTGAAGGGTTTTAATGAGCAGGATAGACTCTTTCGCGGTTTGCTCAGTTGGGTTTTACCCAAGGAAAATGTGGCGATGATAGATTTTGTGGCGCCGGAAAGATTCAGCGGCGAATCGAAATATAATTTTGCTAAATCGTTGCAGTTGGCGCTAAACAGTATTTTGCAATTTTCGGTTAAACCGTTGCGGCTCGCCACCTATTTGGGCTTGCTTTCGGCGTTTGTGGCGGTGCTTTTGGGCATATACGTTTTTGCCGAACATTTCTTGATGCACAATCCAACCCCAGGTTATGCCACAATTGTTGTTTCGGTGGTGTTTTTGGGCGCGGTGCAGTTGATATGTTTGGGCATTATCGGCGAATATATCGGTAAAATCCATATGGAAGTTAAAAAGCGTCCGCTCTATATGGCTGACTATATTGAAAAAACGGCAAAGAGGGGCAGAAAAAATGCTGAAAAAGATATTTAATGCCGACGATTTCGGTATGACACTCGGCGTTAATGCCGCTATTAAACGCGCCTATGAAGAAGGTATTTTGAACAGTGCCAGCTTGATGGTGAACCAAAAATATGCGGCTCAAGCGGTAGAAATGGCACAAAATATGCCTAATTTAGAAATGGGATTGCACCTTAATTTAACCAATGAAAAGCCGGCAGCCAATCCTGCGGAAATTCCACTTTTGGTCGGGGCAGACGGCAAGCTCAAAAATGGTTTTGTGAATTTATTGCTTCTTTCTGTTTTGAAACCGAAACAGTTTAGGACGCAAGTGGCAAAAGAGGTATGGGCGCAAACCCAAAAATATTTGGCTTTTGGTTTGCCGCTTAAACATATTGACGGGCATCGCCATGTGCATCTGATTCCGGCGGTTTTTCAGGAGGTTAAAAAAATTGCTCAAGCACATCAAGGCGCCAGAATCCGTATAATGAACGAAAATATTTTTAACACCGTTCGGCAGAACAAAAGTAAAAGTTGGCTGTTTGACGGCGGGGTGATAAAGTATATAATTTTGCGGTTGCTCACTTGGTGGAACGGGTATAAATCAGATACATATTTCTACACTATTTTATACACCTGCAAATTAAGCAAGGCACAGTTTGAAAACGTGCGCATTCCACAGGGCTATAAGGCGGTTGAAGTGATGATTCATCCGGCCACACCCGATATTGACCGCGCGCATTTAGCCGATGTATGGGACGAGAGCGTTTTGTCGCCGTATCGCACCCAAGAACTGGGTGTTTTGCTTGATAAAAACGTGCTTGAGGGCATTAACTGATGCGGACAATATGGCGATTATATCTGTGGGCGGAGAATTTGTGGTTCACCTTTCCAGAAAAGTTGCGTTTTTTGCTGGTTGGCGGTTTTAATACCGTTTTGGCTTATGGCGTTTTGAACGCGCTGGATTGGTGCTTCGGCAAAATCAATATGGCATATAACTTTGGTTTTGCCAACGAGGTGGTGGCCAATGCGGCTCTGCTGATACAATATATTATCACCATCAATATTTCGGTGGCAACCATGCGCTACTATGTGTTCCGCAGCCATGGCGACTGGCGTAAGGAATTTGCTAAAGCGTGGTCGGTGTATGTCTTTCTTTATCTGATTAACGCACCGATTTTAACTTTTTTGATGATTGTATTTAAGTTAGAAACTTGGGCGGCGCAGGGTATTTACCTCATTTTTTCGACCATTTGCACATTTTTATTGCATAAATATTTTTCTTTTCGACAGCAAAAGAAAAGCCTTGCCGATTAGGTGTTATCGGTAAGGCTTTTGCAAAAGATTTGCGGCAATAATTTTATATTGGCGCAATAAAGAACACACGACGGCGTTCGCCGGTAAAATTCTGTTTCAGACTTCGGCGACTCCAACATTCTTGCAACAAATTCCCCAAGAAAAAATAGTCCCCATAGCCGAGGAATCGCAGTTTTTCAATCACAATCTCCAAATTATCGGCCAACATTTGCAGTTGCCTTTTGGTGGGAAGGGGAATTTTGACCTGTTTGCTGTACTGCTTGGCATCTTGCAAGCTGAGCGGACATTTGATTAAAGACACGGTGTCAAGATAATATTTATCATTGAGCATAATACCTTTTTGCAGTCCGTTGCGGCAAGTTGCGACAGTGCTGTTATCGCGCAAAACAAATTGTCCGACACAGCTTTGTTGATTTGTTTTCATATCTATCTAAATAATGGTTTATCGCCAAGCTGGATATAACAAATTATGTATCTTGTCAACCACAAAAATAAAATGATATTTACGTAGAAAATTTTTTCAGTATTTTTTAGAATTTCTTTGACAAACATATATTTATGGAATTACTATAAAAGCAGATACTGAGAGCAGTATTCGGGGTGTGGTAACCTCTTA
>OMQE01000109.1 GCA_900313155.1 uncultured Rhodospirillaceae bacterium
GTGGTTGGCGGGACCGGAATGTATATTGACGCGCTCATAAATGGCGTAACACCCATTCCCGAAGTTCCGACACAAATTCGGCAGCATGTGGCAACCTTGTCTTTGCCGGAATTATATGCTTTTCTACAGCAAAATGATGCGGTGATGGCGCAAAGATTGCATCCTAATGATAAAACTCGTTTAACTCGCGCGGCGGAAATTATGCTTTTTACCAAACGCAAACTTTCCGACTGGTATCAAGTTCCGCTTATTAAAAAATTGCCGGAAGCTCAGTTTAGAGTTGTTAAAATTGTGCCGTCCATCGAAGTTATTGAGCAACGCTGTCGTGAACGGCTTGATAAAATGATTTCAGACGGCGTTTTGGCCGAAATATCGGCCTTGTTGAACCGTGGTATTGATGAAACTTTGCCGGCGATGAAAGCACTCGGCGTGCCGGAATTAAGTTTGGCGGTAAAAGGACAAATGCCACTCAATGAAGCTCTTGAACAGGCAAAATTGCACACCCGCCAATATGCCAAGCGTCAACGCACGTGGCTCAAGAACAAACTGCAGGCCGATCTTGAATTTGCCGAACCTTATAGCGGTCAATCCGCATGGCTTGAAAAAATAAGAAATTTGTAAAAATATTGCTTGCAGATTGTGACAAACTGTTATAAAAGTAAATAAATTTTTAACTTTTGGAGAAAAACACAAATGTTTTCTAAATTACTGGGTATGTTTTCTGCCGATATGGCAATAGATTTAGGTACGGCAAACACGTTGGTATATGTCCGCGGTCGCGGTATTGTTTTGAACGAACCGTCTGTGGTCGCAATTAAGGAAGAAAAAGGTCGTAAAATTGTTTTGGCCGTTGGTAACGAAGCCAAACAAATGCTCGGACGAACACCGGGTAATATTCAGGCCATTCGCCCGCTTAAAGACGGTGTGATCGCCGATTTTGACTATGCCGAACAAATGATTAAGTATTTTATTTGCAAAGTCCATAATCGCCGCACATTTGTCACACCGACAATTGTGATTTGCGTTCCGTTCGGTTCTACGGCTGTTGAACGTCGCGCCATTGAAGATTCGGCCTCTCAAGCCGGTGCACACAAGGTTTATTTAATTGAAGAACCGATGGCTGCAGCTATTGGTGCCGGACTGCCGGTTACGGAACCTGCCGGTTCTATGGTGGTCGATATTGGTGGCGGTACAACCGAAGTTGCCGTTTTGTCGCTTGAAGGAATTGTTTATGCCCGTTCGATTCGCGTTGGCGGCGATAAGATGGATAGTGCAATTGTTAACTATATCCGTCGTAATATGAACTTACTGGTTGGTGAACGTAGTGCCGAACGCATCAAAAAAGAAATCGGTTCCGCTTGCCCGCCGGAAGACGGAGACGGCCGTTCGGTTGAAATTCGCGGCCGAGATTTAGTTAACGGAGTCCCGAAGGAAATTACCATTACCGAACGCCAAGTGGCTGAAAGTTTGATAGAACCTGTTTCTGATATTGTTGAGGCGGTGAAGGTTGCGCTTGAAAACACTGCACCGGAATTGGCAGCCGATATTGTTGATAAAGGGATTGTTTTAACCGGCGGCGGCGCTTTGCTGACTAATTTAGATAAGGTTTTACGCAAAGCAACCGGCTTACCGGTTACTATTGCCGAAGATCCGTTGGCTTGCGTGGCAAAGGGTTGCGGAGAAACCGTTGACCACTTGAATCGCTATAAGGGTGTTCTTTCCAGCTCAAACTAGTTTTGACGATACAAAGGAGATAAAATGAAGCAACGCAAAGTTTGGCTCATTCAGTTTGGCGAACTTAAAACTTTTTTTCGCCGATTGTTTGTGGTTGCGCTTTTTATCGTTGCTTTTTTGAGCATTTTTCTAACACGTATTGACAGCCTTGTGGTCAGCGCCGTCGATAAGGTGATTATTGATATGACCGGTCCGATGATGCAAGTCATAGAATTTCCGGCCAGAGTTATTCATCGCGCCTACACATACTTTTATGATATCAGCCACATATATACCGATAATCAGCAGTTGCGAAACGAAAACAAACAAATGATGATTTTACAAAACAAGGTTCGAACTTTAGAAGTGGAAAATCAGCTTTTATCACGATTACTGAACTATATTCCGCCGGCAGATGCTACTTTTGTCAGTGCCCAAATTATTGCCGAATCAGGTGACAATTTTACCCATTTGTTGCTCGTTTATATTGGTGATGAACCGGTCGAGAAAGGGCAAATCGTTATGGGCGAAGAAAGCGTGATTGGTCGGGTAGATACCGTTGGTAATCGATATGCCAAAATTATTCTGATTACTGATATAAATTCCAAAATTCCGGTCATTATTGAGCGCACCCGTGCCCGCGGTATTTTAAGCGGAAACAACACGTCCATGCCGCAGCTGATTTTTACGCGTTCCAATGCCGATATCAAAGCCGGAGATTTAATTGTCAGCTCGGGTGCCGGTGGTATGTTTCCGGCCGGTTTGCCAATTGGTTTTGTGCACACGGTTCATAGCGACGGCACCGTTGATGTTGAACCTATTGCCGATATAAGCCGTTTGGAATATGTGCGCATTGTTGACTACGGCCTTTCGCGTGACAGCGAATTTTTAGCTGAATTTACGGCGGGAAACAATGATGGACAATAAAAAGTTTGAACAAATTCCCGTTTTTTTAAGGCATTTATTACCGCTTTTTTCTGCCGTGCTGTTTGTGCTATTCTTTTTTATGCCGGTTAATTCGGTCGAGCTTAATATATTTCGTCCCTCTATCGGCGTTATCTGTGTTTATTATTGGCGATTAAATCGTCCGGCTTTGTTTGGATGGTTTTCGGCCTTTTTTATAGGTTTTTTAATAGATATATACAGTTCTTCTCCTTTAGGTATCAATACTTTTTTAATGCTCTGTTTGGTCGGTGCCACCGGTTGGCTTTCGCATTATTTTCAAACTTCTTCTTTTGGGGTGCGTTGGTTTATATTTGCCCTGTCGGCGTTGGCTTATACATTGATTAAATGGCTGTTTCTGATGCTCTATTTTGCGCACTGGCTGCCGCTGGCGGAAGTTGCCGTCGGATACTTTTCAACCGTGATGTTTTACCCTTTAATTGCCGCCATAAACTTTTGGTTGGCACAAAAATTTATTCCGCCGGAGAACATCAATGAACAATAAAAACGAAAAGCTCCGCATTCTCGGGCAACGCACAATTGTTCTCATTTTGCTGAATTTACTGGCATTTGTAGTGATTATTGCCCGTTTGTACTATCTGCAAGTTTTTGAAGCGGATAAATATAAAGTTATGTCGGACGAAAATCGCATTTCTACCCGTTTTTTAGTTCCGCCGCGCGGCACAATTTATGACCGAAATGGTGAGGTTATTGCTAAAAACGAACAAGATTTTCAAGCAGTTCTGATTGCTGAACAAACACCGAATATATCTGAAACTTTGGCACATTTCAAACAACTCATTTCCTTGACGGAAGACGAAGAAAAAAAGATAAATGCCGAAATCTTACGTCACCGTCGTTTTATTCCGATAAAATTGAAAAGCAGATTGAGTTGGGACGATGTTTCCAAACTGATGCTCCACGCTCCTGACCTCCCCGGTGTGGAAATTGAAGAAGGATTAAATCGCACCTATCCGTTTGCTGATTTATATGCTCATGTTTTGGGTTACGTTGGACCGGTTTCGGACAAAGACCGCAAAGATAGCCCGCTATATATGGTTCCGGGGTTTAAAATCGGCAAGTCAGGCTTAGAAAAGTCGCTTGATTATAAACTGCAAGGACAAGGCGGAACTGTCAAATTAGAAGTTAATGCCTATGGGCGAGTAATGAAAGAAATTGAGCGCCAAAGCGGCAGTATTGGCAGCAGTGTGCAAATCACCATCGATTCGCGCTTGCAAAAAGCGGCCTATGATGCCTTTGGCAACAACAGTGGAGCCGCCGTTGTTCTTGATGTTCATAGCGGCGAAATTTTGGCGTTGATTTCCGCCCCGTCTTATGACCCGAATCTGTTTACGAACGGAATTAGTTATAAGCACTGGAATGCGCTTTTGAATAATGAACGCACACCGTTGATTAACAAAGCCGTTTCCGGCCAATATTCTCCCGGTTCAACCTTTAAAATTGTGGTGGCGTTAGCGGCTTTGGAAGCCAAAGCCATCAACGCCGATACCCGCTATTATTGTTCCGGCGGAATGGATATCGGTGCCACCCGTTTCCATTGTTGGAAGCACGTTGGTCATGGAGCACTTAATGTAATAGAAGCACTCAAATATTCTTGCGATATTTTCTTTTACGAAACCGCCATTCGCATCGGAATTGATAAAATTCATGATATGGCGTTGCAGCTTGGATTAGGACAACCGTTGAACATTGGACTGGATAATCAAAAAAACGGGCTTATTCCATCAGAACAATGGAAAAAAAACACCAAAGATGCGGTGTGGACTAAAGGCGATAGCGCCAATTCCGGAATTGGGCAAGGTTATGTTTTAATAACTCCGCTTCATTTGGCCACAATGTTGGCACGAGTGGTGAACGGCGGATATGCGGTTATGCCGACGCTGATAAAACAAAAACAGTCGCTAAAACCTTTCAAAAAGCTGAATATATCGAAGCACAGCATAGATATTGTGAAACAAGGTATGTATGAGGTGGTGAACGCCATTGACGGCACGGCACACAAAGCAAAGTTTAATCTGGACGGTATGCGCATGGGTGGCAAAACCGGCACCACTCAAGTTCGTCGCATATCCATGAAAGAGCGTAAAGCCGGTATTATCAGTGATAGTAAGCTGCCTTGGCGCTTGCGTAATCATGCTTTGTTTATTGGTTTTGCACCGGCAGATAATCCGCGTTATGCTGTTGCCGTGGTGGTGGAACATGGTTCTTCGGGCTCCGGTGTGGCAGCGCCGATTGCCGGCAAAATTTTGCAAGAAGCTTTGAAATTAAATATTCAATAGGAAACAAAAAATGAGCGAACTGAATTTTTCAAGCACGAATAACAGTCTATATGGCAAATTTTTTCGCTTAAGCTTTACTTATATCATTTTAATTGTTCTGTTAGCGCTGATTGGCACCATGACTCTCTATTCTGCGGCCAACGGCAGCTGGGAACCATGGGCAGGCAAACACCTTTTGCGCTTTGGAATATCTCTGCTGTTAATGTTTGGTCTGGCACTGATAGATGTGCGCCATTATTATAAATTTGCCTATGTTTTTTATTTTATTTCTTTGCTTCTGCTGATTGTTGTGGAAGTTTCCGGTCATATTGGCATGGGGGCGCAACGCTGGATAAATTTCGGTTTTTTCAAATTGCAACCCTCCGAGCTGATGAAAATAGGATTGGTATTGTTTATTGCCCGCTATTTCAGCGCTATGACCATGCAAGGCATTCATGCCATTCGCGGCATTATTATTCCGACTGTTTTTGCGTTGTTACCGGTAGTTCTGATTATTTTAGAACCGGATTTAGGAACGGCGATGATGCTTCTGTTCACAGCAGCTTTGATGTTTTTTGCGGTTGGTGTTCAGTGGTGGAAATTTGCTCTTGTCGGCATTTTAGGTTTGGCGGCGTTACCGGTGGCATGGAATTTTTTGCATGAATACCAACAAAATCGGGTGCTGACTTTTTTGGATCCGGAACGCGATCCACTCGGCACCGGCTACCATATAATTCAATCAAAAATTGCCTTCGGCTCCGGTGGTTTGTTCGGCAAAGGCTTTTTGCACGGCACCCAAACACATCTAAACTTTTTGCCCGAAAAACACACAGATTTTATTTTCACCATGTTTTCAGAAGAATTCGGCATGGTTGGCGGGCTGATATTATTGTTTGTCAACCTGCTTATTTTGGCACTGGGCTACCTGTTTGCCTTTCGTTGCCGTAACTACTTTGCGCGCTTGGTGATTATTGGATTGAACACCAACTATTTTCTGTATATTTTCATTAACATATCTATGGTCATGGGATTGCTTCCGGTTGTCGGCGTCCCTCTGCCGCTGATTTCATACGGCGGAACAGTAATGTTTTCAATTATGGCAAGCTTTGGGATTATTCTTTGCATGTCCATCAATCCTAACACCCCAAACAGCTTTGATGATGATTAAAAAAACAAGTTTGGTAAAGGCTAAAAATTTTTCATCTTGACTATTTTGAAAAAACAATTAAATCATGTCTAAATTGTAATTTTTTATATATATGAAGAATTTATTATTTTTGCTCATCGGCATTATGCTGTTGAGTTGCAACGCGAACAATAGTAACGTTGCTAAAGTGGAAAATGTGGCAGACACCACGCAGGTTGATTCTGCTAAAGTTGACAGTGTTGAAGTTGACACCATGACCGCTGAAGAGGTCGCAGTTGCCGCTAAAGTCGGGGCGCTGTGGGTCTATAAAATGGCTCCGGATACCTTCAAGATTGTTCAATCGGTGCCAACATCTAAGTTATCCTTTAAGGATTATGTAGCCGATATGGACTCTTTACCGATGGTTGGTATTGTGTCTGCCAACGGAAAATATTATGTGCCGGCTGAATACAGTGACGTAAATCAGCTTGACCGTGACATATTTATTGGGGAAGTAAGTTTTTCCCAATATACCGCTCAACTGGATATTCCTGACAATTTTACGTTGTATCAAGTGGTTTATCGCGGTAAAAAAGTGGGTGGACTTTCTGCCCTGAATGATGTTAAACCGCTTTATCACCACGGCAAGGTGGCAGGTTTTATCAAAACCTTATATATAGAGGAAGCTGATACAAAATATATCTTCTATATCGACACAAAAGGTAAAGGTTGGGACGTTCTGTGGGACATTCGCGGCACCTCATATCCCAAATTTGAACGATATCAAGTTCAAGGCGATGTGCTCACTTTGTGGGGAGGCACTAAAACACCGGAAGAACTGCAAGCCTTCTGGCCGGAAGACCGTTCTTTGTATCGGGTAAATCTGGTCACAGGGGCAGTGCTTGAAAATCCGTTTGTGCCGACAGAAGCCGACGATTAAAGACTTATCTGAAGGTCCGAGAGAAATCTCGGACTTTTTTATTTGCAGTTTTGCCGAATCCCCTCGACAAAACACAATTTATGTGTTATATTATAGGCAGAAAAAATTAAAAACGGAGGTAGCCATGGAACTCGACGGTTTGTTTAAACAGTTTTTGGAATCTTACAAATACTATCCGGAGTTGACCAACGATGGCATGCGTGAAAGTATGACCGAAGAAGAGCGCAACGCTAAAATAGCCGAAGCCAAGAGCAAACACGGTGCCAATTTTGAAAAATGGAAAAACCTTCCGTCAGAAATTATCTTGGCGCATCCGGAAGGTGTTCCGCAATGGATATTAGATATTTCTAACGAAGCAGACCCGGCCCGTTTGTTGGTCTTGAAAGAAAATACCAACATTCGCACCCGTCAAGAATTAGAAGAAAAAGTGAAAGAAGTGGAGGAAGAAAACCGCCGACAACAGGGATATTCTGAAGCTCAAGCCCAAGAAGCCTACGCTCAAGAACGTGCTTTGTTTGAAAAAATGGTTGATATTGCTATTGTGGTTATGGTGGCACAGCCGATTATTCAGGCCGGTTACAACGAACAAACCGCGCAAAATTTAGCTAAAGAACGCTTGTTCCGAGATGCTTTGTTTGCGCAAGCCGGTGGCACAAAACTTTCCGAAGAACATCGAGCCGTTTTGCGCCAAAGCCGTTTGAAAACCTTTGACCTCATCAAGGAAGAATGGGAAAAGCGCATGCCGGAACGTGCGTTGGTGCATGAATTATCTCGTTTTAATCGTGGCAAAATTTCAGCCGAAAAAGCTTCTGCCAAAATTGCCGACTTGGTGCAGCTCATTCGCAACAATGACCGTTATGACGAATTGGACCGCTATTTAAGCCGCCCTTTGGTTAAAGCCAAAATTCGCCAATTTGATATGGATAATCCGGAAAAAGCAGAATTATTGTCAGCTCTTGACCGCGTTTTGTTTGAAGCTCGGCACCGCACGCCTGAAACTGCGCAAAAAGATAAAGTCTCGGAACTTTTGGCAACTAAAGACCTGCCTTATGACGTTCGCACCTTGCTTGGGAAAACTCAAGAAGGCGGAAAATCTAATGAGCCGAACGCTATGTTGGGACGCAAACCTCGTGTTCGTTTTAGAATAAACACTAAGCAAAACACTCAAAGCTAATAACCGCAGACAATACTGGTCTGAAAAAATTCGGTAAAGTCCTTTTTAAATCACGCTCAACAGTGTTTTTTGCGCATTCATTTTAACTTTTCTGCCGAATGGTAAAACATGGCGCGCCGGAATGTGCCCAAATGCAAAATTTTTGATAACCGGCGCATCAATACCCTGCAAAAAATCGGCCACACAATCGTCAACCGAACCGTCTTCATCGTCACCGGAACTGTCGGTAAATTGTCCGAAAATCAGTCCGTTTATTTTATCAAAATTCGGCTGTTGTTTGAGTTGTTCCAACATCAAATCTATTTTATGCACACGCTCATGCACTTCTTCGACAAGCAAAATTTTGCCTTGTAAATCCGGGAAATAGGGCGTACCGGCAAGGCGCATCAACACGCTCAAATTGATTGGCAAAAGCTCGCCTTGAGCCTCGCCTTTTTGCACACATTCACCACTTTGAAAAACCGGCAATCGCCCGCTGAGCCACACCGATAAATCGTTTTGCACCATCATATCAGGCATACCGTTCATAAAGTCATAGGTCAGCAAAAAACCGTTGAGCGACGTCACGCCGCTTTTTTGCCATAAAGCCGCCATCAGCGCCGCATTATCGCAAAATCCGATAATCGGCTTGCGATTTTTTTGTGCTGTTTTGTAGTCAATATAGGGCAAAATTCGCGTCGCACCGGCGGCCGCCCGCACACAAAACAAAGCCTTAAATTTGCTGTCGGCAAATGCCTTATTAACATCATCTGCCCGTTCTTTGTCAGAGCCCGCCATATAGCGATATTGTGCTAAAACGTGCGGCATCAACACCGGTTCCAACCCCACTTTTTGCAAATATTCCAATCCGGCGGTAATTTTTGCCTTATCCCCAATTTGCCCAGACGGCGCCACAATGGCAACCTTGTCACCTTTTTTCAGTTCAAACATTTACAATTTCTCCAAAATATCGCGGCAAAAATCAGTCAAAGAATTATCACGCGCCCCCATAATCACCACTCGATCACCCTCACGTGCATTCCGCAAAATAAATGCCTCCACTTCTTCACGCGTTGGATAAAAGTAGGCATTGGCCTTGCCCAAAACTCGCGCCTGCGTAATCAAATCGGCAGACGAAATATCTTTGGTCACCGTTCCGCCAACAAAGAAAATTTCCGGCATTAGCAAAATATCTTCGCCGTGCAAACCTTGCACAAATTCGGCCATAATTTCTTTACCGAGCGAACGCATCGGTCCAAAACCATGCGGTTGAAACATCACAATCAGCCGCCCGCGATATTGCTTCAATGCCGAAAGCGAGGCTTTAACTTTATCGGGATTATGCGCAAAATCGTCAATCACCGTCACCCCTTTTTTAACACCGATAACTTCCAACCGACGTTTGGTGCCGCTAAAATCTTGCAAAATTTCAGCCGCCGTAAATCTATCTACGCCAAATTCGGCACAAGCGGCAATTGCTGCCAATGCATTAGCCACATTAAAAGCACCGATGAGCTTTAGTGTAAAAGTTTTGCCGCTTAAAACATACGAAGTTCCGTTCGGCAATGGCTTAATGTCTGACGCATAAAAATCGGCATCGGGATTTTTGAGTGAAAATGAGCATAAATGCTCTGATTTAATTTTTTTGCATAAGTTGTAATCATCGTTAATAATGACCTGTTTTTCAGTTCGGTCGGCTAAGGCTTGAAACAGCTCGACCAGCTCGTCGAGAGATTTATGGTCGGCTGAAATATTGGTTATAACCGATACTGTCGGATTATATAAATTGATACTTCCGTTGCTTTCGTCGGCTTCCACCACACAAATATCACCCTTGTTAAAAATTATATTTGGAATGGCGTATTGCCCCTCATAATCTTTAAGCAAGCCACCGTTAATCATACAAGGCTTTTTTCCGGCCTTATCCAAAATATATCCCACCATTGCCGTTGTGGTGGTTTTGCCGCTGGTACCGCCCACCGCAATACCGTATTTATAGCTATGAAAAACCTCTGCCAAAAGTTCCGGTCGTGTTTTAATCGGCACATTTTTTTCTTTTGCCGCCCGCACATCGGCAATTGTATCTTCCACCGCGGTTGAAGCGCAAACAAAATCTAAATCTGGCGTAATGGCCGAACCGTCTTGCGGCACAATGCGAATGCCCATTTTTTCAAACGCTTCCTTGTTTGCCCAATCTCGCCCTAAATCAAAATTACGGTCCGAACCTTGCACTTCCACACCCGAAAGCGCCAAAACCTGTGCCAGTGAACTCATACCGCTTCCCGAAATACCACAAAAACTAACCTTTTTCATAAAATACCCTTTCATAACCGCAAAAATTGTTTGAACAGCCTGCTTTTATGGTTTATGCTAACTTAAAAGTGCAAATATTTTATTAAACAGACACAAAAATGGAAAAAGATAATATACAAAAATTGCTTTTGGAAATCGGCCGGCAAATTGTGCGCGACAAGGGCATAGAAGCCTTAACGGTGCGCAAACTTTCAGAAGCTTCGGGTTGTTCGGTTGGAGCCATCTATAACCAATTTGCCAATATGGACAATTTTATTGTTATCGAAAATTATATGACTCTCGATTCTTTGAGCCGCAAACTGGCTAAGGTGCCACAAACCCAAAATCCGTATTTTGATATGAATAATTTGGTGGAAGCGTTTGCCGACTTTGTGCTGAAAAATCAAAATTTGTGGTTTATGCTCTACCAATTTCACTTAAACAAGCACGAACACGGCTATTCTTTTTTCTACTTACGCAAAGTTGCTTCAATCACTCGCCGGCTGAACGCGCTTGTTCGGCGCATTGTGCCTAAAATGGAACAGCCGGAGCGGATTTTATCTTCACAAGTTTTGTGGCTGACAATGTTTGGTTTGAGCGCTTTTTTGAGCAAAGATATACTCGATTCGTTTCCCAAAATCAACCGCAGAACATTGTGCCAAATTTTGCTCAATACTTATGTTGCCGGCCTAACCGTTTTAGAGAAAAAAGAATGATAACCGCACTGTGGCAAAATTTTTGGACTTA
>OMQE01000191.1 GCA_900313155.1 uncultured Rhodospirillaceae bacterium
ATACAGCATATCATCCTCCTTGTTGGTGCAATTATAGCAGAAAATCATAAATTTACAAGCTCAAAATAGGATAATGTGCAATTTTATAGCTTCAACAGACGATAGAATGTAAATAAAAGCAATCATGTTCTCAATGAAATTCGAAATGACGATAGTATAAAAATGTATGGGGTGAAGAACTGTCGTTTCTCATAACGGTAGAGGCTCTAAAATGTTTACCGTAGAATTGTAAAAACTTGCAGCAAAAATAAAAGAACCTTTTACAAAGATTAAAATATTCCAGAAAAAAATTATACCCCTACGGCAATAAAATTGCTTGATTTTTTGAAATGTTATGTTATAAACACCGCAGAAACAATTTTAATTGTTTAAATAGGGTGTATTTTACCCACTAAACAGTAACCAACTAAGGATATTTAAATGTCAGATGTTAAAATGAAAATGATGGATGCCAACGAAGCCTGTGCTTCGGTTGCGCACCGTATGAACGAAGTCTGCGTAATTTACCCGATTACTCCGTCGTCTCCGATGGGGGAATGGGCTGATGCGTGGTCTGCCGCAAAACAAAACAATATTTGGGGCGTTACTCCTGATATTCAGGAAATGCAATCTGAAGCAGGTGCCGCCGGTGCTTGCCACGGTTCTTTGCAAGCCGGTGCTTTAACTACCACCTTTACGGCTTCGCAAGGTTTGCTGTTGATGATTCCGAATATGTATAAAATTGCCGGTGAATTGATGCCGTTTGTTATGCATGTTGCGGCACGTTCACTTGCTTATCACGCATTGTCTATTTACGGCGATCACTCCGATGTTATGGGCTGCCGCCAAACCGGTTTTGCTATGCTGTGCTCTAATTCGGTTCAGGAAGCCGGAGATATGGCTGCCATTGCACAAACTTCTACTTTGCGTTCGCGTGTTCCGTTTATGCACTTTTTTGACGGTTTCCGCACTTCTCACGAAATTAAAAAAGTTAAATTACTTTCCGATGATGATTTGAAAGCCATGCTGGATGGCGTTAACTACAAGTTTAATGCTGAACATGCTTTGCGTCCGGAATCTCCGGTTGTTCGCGGAACTGCACAAAATCCGGATGTATTTTTCCAAGGCAGAGAAGCCGCTAACCTTTATTATGACAAGGTTGCCGGTATTGTTCAACAAGAAATGGATAAATTTGCCAAAATTACCGGCCGTCAATATCATGTTGTTGACTATGTTGGTGCCGCAGATGCAGAAAATGTTGTTGTGGTTATGGGTTCAGGCGCCGAAACTGTTGAGGAAGCTATTGAATACTTAAATGCACGCGGAGCAAAATTGGGCGTTTTGAAAGTTCATTTATATCGCCCGTTCCCGGCAGAAGAATTGTTAAAAGCTTTGCCAAAAACAGCTAAAGTTGTATCTGTTTTGGATAGAACAAAAGAAGCCGGTTCTTTGGGCGAACCACTTTATTTGGATGTTGTTACCGCTTTATCGCAAGCTTTTGCTAATGGTAAATTGGCTACTTTGCCGAAAATTTACGGCGGCCGTTATGGATTATCTTCAAAAGAATTTACTCCTGCTATGGCTAAAGCTGTGTTTGACAACGCTGTTTCTGCTAATCCGATTAACGGTTTTACCGTTGGTATTGAAGATGACTTAACTCATAAATCTTTGAGCTATGACGCTTCGTTTGATACGGAATCCGACGATGTTGTTCGCGCCGTATTCTTCGGTTTGGGTGCTGACGGAACAGTCGGAGCCAACAAAAACTCCATCAAAATTATTGCCGAAGATGCCGGTAAATACGGTCAAGGCTACTTTGTTTACGACTCTCGTAAATCAGGCTCTATGACCACATCTCACTTGCGTTTTTCGGATAATCCGATTCGCTCGGCTTATTTGATTAACAAAGCCGATTTTGTGGCTTGTCACCAATTCCAATTCATGAAGAAAGTTGATATTTTGCATATTGCCAAAGATGGCGCCACTTTCTTATTGAACGCACCATACAGCCACGAAGAAGTTTGGAATCAACTGCCTATTGAAGTTCAAGAGCAAATCATTGCTAAACACTTGAAATTCTACACAATTAACGCAGTTGAAGTTGCACGTGAAACCGGTATGGGACAAAGAATTAACACTGTTATGCAAACATGTTTCTTCGCCATTTCAAATATTTTACCGAAAGATGAAGCCATTGCGCAAATTAAAGCAGCTATTAAGAAAACATACAGCAAAAAAGGTGATGCTGTTGTTCAAAAGAACTATGCTGCCGTTGATGCTTCTTTGGCTCACATGTTTGAAGTTAAATATCCTGATCATGTAACTTCTACATTCCACCGTTTGGCTCCGGTTCCGGCAGAAGCTCCGGAATTTGTTCAAGGTTTAACAGCCAAATTAATTGCCGACAAGGGCGATAGCGTTAAAACTTCGGAATTGCAAGAAGTTGTGGACGGAACATGGCCTACAGCTACAACTCAATTTGAAAAACGTTGTATTGCTACCGAAATTCCGGTATGGGATCCTGATACATGTATTCAATGCGGTAAATGCTCAATTGTATGCCCACATGGTGTAATTCGTATGAAAGTTGCCGATGATGCCGAATTGGCTAATGCTCCGGCTACTTTGAAACGTGTTGACTATAAAGGTAAGGAATTTGCCGGCAAGAAATTTATGTTGCAAATTTCTCCGGAAGACTGCACAGGCTGTGGCGTATGTGTTAGCGCATGTCCGGCTAAAAACAAGGAAAATCCGGAATTGCACGCTATCAATATGGATCATATTGAAAACCATTTGGATACAGAAAAAGCTAACTGGAAATTCTTTGAAACTTTGCCGTATGTTAAACGAACCGAAGTTGCGAAGAATATGCCGAAAACGACTCAGCTTATTCAGCCGTTGTTTGAATATTCCGGTGCTTGTGCAGGTTGTGGCGAAACTCCTTATATTAAATTGTTGACTCAGTTGTTTGGTGACAGAATGGTTATTGCCAACGCTACCGGATGTTCTTCAATTTACTCCGGTAACTTGCCGACAACTCCATATTGTAAAGATGAAAAAGGTCACGGTCCGGCTTGGGCTAACTCTTTATTTGAAGATAATGCCGAGTTCGGTTTGGGTATGAGAATATCTATTGACCACGGAACAACCATGGCTAAATCTTTGTTAGAGAGTATGAAAGCCGAATTGGGTGATATTGCTGACAAGATTTTGGCTAATCCGCAATCTAATGATATGGAAATTGATGCTCAACGTGATAATGTGGCTGCATTGCGCGCTAAATTGGCAACAATGAACAGCGATGAAGCTAAGCACTTAAACGAAGTTGCCGATTATTTGATTAAGAAATCCGTATGGATTATCGGTGGTGATGGTTGGGCTTATGATATCGGCTTTGGCGGTGTTGATCATGCCATAGCCAGCGGCCGCAACGTTAATATTTTGGTGGTTGATACCGGTGTGTATTCGAATACCGGCGGTCAACAATCAAAAGCTACACCGATG
>OMQE01000069.1 GCA_900313155.1 uncultured Rhodospirillaceae bacterium
ACCTCACATCAGTTATCAACTGATGCAATTTTACGTTATGCTATAATCTTTTACTTGTCAAGTTCCAAAATTTGCAGGCGTTACTAAAAAATACGACAGCTATGCCTCGGTGCGTTACGCCGTCAGGCACCTACAATATATTTATACAATTCAACAATTTATTCTATGTTCTGTTCGCGGGTTTTGTGCAACACCAACTTCGGAAAATCTTCTTGCACCTTATTCAAATGCCACGCGTTGCGCGCTAAAAATACTTTCGCACCATTATAGTCATCGGCAATATTCATCTGATATGTTTGATAAAACTTTTCTAATTGCGTCTTATCATCGCAGCTTACCCAACGCGCCGTAAAATATTGTGTCGGTTCAAAAATAACATCAACATTAAATTCTGTGCGAAGCCTATCGGCAATAACCTCAAACTGCAACACACCCACCACACCGACTATATACTCCGAACCGCTCATCGGCTTAAAAATACTCGCTCCACCTTCTTCGGCAATTTGTTGCAAAGCGCTAGCCAAATGCTTCGACTTCAACGGGTCTTTAGCGCGAACAGATTGCAACAACTCCGGTGCAAAACTCGGAATTCCGGTATAGTGAATTTTCTCTCCCTCTGTCAAGGTATCACCAATTCGAAGCTGACCGTGGTTTGGAATGCCGATAATATCACCGGCGTAAGCGTCTTCCGTCAACTCACGTTCTTGAGCCAAAAACATTACCGGCGTGGCAATCTTAACTTCTTTACCTGTGCGCACTTGCAACAAGCTCATCCCGCGTCTGAAATGCCCCGAACAAATCCGCATAAAAGCGATTCGGTCCCGATGTTTCGGGTCCATATTAGCCTGAATTTTGAACACAAAACCCGTCACTTTCGGCTCATTGGCCTGCACTTCGCGTTCAATACTTTTCTGCGGACGCGGTGTCGGCGCATATTGCGTAAGCCCCTGAAGCACCTCTCTAACCCCAAAATTGTTCACCGCACTGCCGAAAAACACCGGTGTTAATGAACCACTCAAATATTCATCTATGCTGAATGCCGGACAAAGCTCGCGCACCATAGCCACATCTTCACGCAATTTTGCCACCGCGTGCGCCGGCAAAAGTGCATCTAATTTCGGGTCATCAAGCCCATTACATGTTTCAATAGTATCATTGATTTGCGACTTGTCACCGGTTTTATTCATTAAAATCAACCGATCGTTCAAAATATCATAACACCCCAAAAAATCTTTACCACTCCCAATCGGCCAGCTTGCCGGCGTTACCTCTAGTGCCAACGTATTTTCAATGTCATCAAGCAATTCAAACGGGTCTAAACCTTCACGGTCTAACTTGTTAATGAACGTCATAATCGGAATATTGCGAAGTCTGCAAACTTCAAACAGCTTTTTGGTCTGTGCTTCAATACCTTTGGCAGAATCCAGCACCATAACGGCAGAATCTACCGCCGTTAACACCCGATATGTATCTTCCGAAAAGTCTTCGTGCCCCGGTGTATCCAACAAATTAAAGGTTGTATCGGCATATTCAAAATTCATTACCGAAGATGCCACCGAAATTCCCCTCTCCTGCTCCACCTTCATCCAGTCGGAATGAGCCTTGCGATTTTCACCACGCGCCTTTACTGCGCCGGCTTGCTGAATGGCTCCACCGAACAGTAATAATTTTTCGGTCAGAGTCGTTTTACCGGCATCAGGGTGTGAAATAATCGCAAATGTCTTGCGCGGATTAATATCTTGCTGTGGCATTTTTTCCTCATAAACTAACATTTTTTATGCTTTTATATACAAATTCGCACAAATTGCAAGATTTATTTCGTTTTCCCAAAACGATACATGAAAGGACTTGAAAATAATAAGATTACTGATGATTTATATTTTTTTGCTTGATTTATACGTATAAATATGCTTAATATCTCCCATAAGTGAGAAATCTCACGCGGATATGGTGGAATTGGTAGACACGCCAGATTTAGGTTCTGGTGCCGCAAGGCGTAAGAGTTCGAGTCTCTTTATCCGCACCAATTTTAATAACAAACAAGAGTGATAAAAATGAAATTTGAAGAATTAAAATCTAAAGGTTTAAATAAAAAATACAACGTTACAATCGCCGCAGCAGATTTTGCCGCCGCTGTTGATAAAAAATTAGCCGAAGTTGCTAAAACCGTAAAAATGCCTGGTTTCCGCGCCGGTAAAACCCCTAAGGCAATGATTGAACAAAGATATCGTCCGTCTGTTTTAGGTGAAGTTTTAGATGATATGGTACGTGATGCAACAAATGAACTGATTGCTGAAACAAAAATCCGTCCGGCACTGACACCGGAAATTAAGTTGGATAAGTTTGAAGACGGCAAGGACATTCAATTTGTTGTTGAAACGGAAGTTTTACCGGAAATTACTTTAGGTGATTTTTCTAAAATTTCTTTGACTAAATCGGTTGCAAAAGTTCCGGCTGAAGAAGTTGAAAAAGCTGTAAAATACATGGCAGAATCGCGCCGCGAAACCGTAAAAATTGAAGAAGACCGCGCCGCTCAAAAAGGCGATGTAGCGGTTATTGACTTTGTTGGTTCTATTGACGGTGTTGAGTTTGAAGGCGGTAAGGGCAACGCTTATCCGTTAGAACTTGGTTCAAATTCTTTCATTCCGGGCTATGAAGACCAGCTCATTGGTCATAAAGCCGGCGAAACCGTTGA
>OMQE01000068.1 GCA_900313155.1 uncultured Rhodospirillaceae bacterium
TGATGCCGAAAACAGAGCACGTATTTGCGCAAACCACTCGGTAACACACTTGGCACATAAGGCGCTAAAACAGGTTTTGGGTGACCACGTGGCACAAAAAGGCTCGATGGTAGAGGCAGAACGTATGCGTTTTGATATTTCTCACCCGAAGCAAATTACGGCAGAACAATTGCGCGAGGTTGAGCGTATCGTTAACGAGCAAATTCGTCGTGATTTAACAGTATCAACAGTGATTATGAACAAAGACGAAGCCGTTAAATTGGGCGCAATGGCACTGTTTGATGAAAAATATGCCGAAGATGTGCGCGTGGTGACCATGGGAGACGAAACTTGCCCGTTTTCACGAGAGCTTTGCGGCGGAACGCACGTTAATCATACCGGTAATATCGGGTATTTCCATATTTTGAGCGAATCGGCGGTGGCTGCCGGTGTGCGTCGTTTAGAATGTGTTACCGGTGCAGGTGCCGATGATTATGTTCATAATGTAGAAGACAAGTTACACCATGTTGCCGCCAGCCTCAAGACTAATATTAATGATTTAGAGAATCGGATTACCGGTCTGTTGGAAGAACGTAAAAAGTTGGAAAATGAAATTTTCAATTTGAAGAAGAGTTTAGCTTCCGGTGGGCAGAGCGGTGCCAAAGATGAAGTTGAAGAGGTGAACGGCGTTAAGTTTGTCGGTAAGTTGGTGCCGGATACCCACCCGAAAGAATTGAAAGCGTTTGTTGATGACATTATGCAACGCATTGGTTCCGGTGTGGTGGTGTTGTGTTCCGATAAGGACGGTAAAGCCTCGGTTGTGGTTGGTGTGAGCACTGATTTGACTACAAAATATAATGCGGTTGAAATGGTTCGTGCGGCGGCCGGCGTTTTAGGCGGTCAGGGCGGCGGCGGTCGTCCGGATATGGCGCAAGCCGGCGGTACTGATGTTTCAAAAATAGATGCCGCTATCAATAAAGTTAAAGAAATGGTGGCGTAGTTGTTACTTTGGACTAAAAATAAGATAACTTTGAATGTTGGGATTTATGCAATATTGTTTGTGTTGTATAATCTTCTGGCATTCAACAGTGTTTTTTTTGAACAAGTAAATCAAATCAGCAACAGTATAAAATTTACAATAGGTACGTTCTTTTGTGTTTGGGCTTTGGAAGGTATTTGCTATTTGATTTTGTTTTGGCGCTTTTCAGTCAAGCCTTTATCTTATTTTTTCTTGTTGGTTAATGCCGGCGTATTTTATTTTATCAATGTATATCATATATCTGTTAACAGCGAAATGTTGCAAAATGTTTTGCAAACCGACAGTGTTGAAACACTTGATTTGTTGAACGGAACATTGTTGCTTTATATTTTACTGTTAGGCGTTGTTCCGTGTTTTTTGGTCAGCCGTTTAGTTATTACACCATTGAGTTGGAAAAAAAGACTGGGCGGTCTGGTTTCGTTGCTGTGTGTGGTTTTGGTTTTGCTTGTGCCGAACAGTCGGGAAAGTATTGCCTTTATACGCAATCACAAGCCGGTCAAATATGTTTTGTTACCGGTGAATTACATCAGCGCAGTAATATCGTTGAGTAGGCAATATTACAGGTCAAGAGGAGAATTTGTTGAAATCGGGCGCGAATCCAAGTTTTTGCCTTATTGGAACAACGGTAAAAAAAATCTTATTGTTTTTGTGGTTGGCGAAACGGCACGGGCGGCAAATTTTTCGCTTGGAGGATATGAGCGCCAAACCAATGAACCGCTCAATTCTTACCTTAATGATATTGTATATTTCAAGAATGTGAGTTCATGCGGCACATCTACGGCTGTTTCTGTTCCTTGTATGTTTTCCGATAAAAAACGACAAGACTATAAAAACGGCAGTGCTCTGCATCGAGAAAATGTGTTGGATATTTTGCAAAAAAACGGATATAAAACTGTTTGGGTTGAAAATAACAGCGACTGTAAACACTTATGCGAGCGCATAGAAACGCGTTTTCCATGCCAAAAGCATTATCAAAAGCGCGAATGTTTAGACGATGTGTTATTCCCGGAAATTGCGGATATTTTACCGGCTAAAGCTCAAAATACAGCAATTATTTTACATACTATCGGTAGTCATGGTCCGAAGTATTATAAGCGTTTTTCTGACGATAAAGCACCATTTAGGCCAATTTGTGAAACAGAGAATATTGCCGATTGTTCGCAAGAAGAATTAGTGAACGCTTATGATAACACAATTTATTATACTTCTTCCTTTTTGGCACAATTGATTGAACAATTGAAAAAATACGAATCCGAATATAATGTTGTTTTACTATATGCCTCTGATCATGGTGAATCGCTTGGCGAAAACGGACTTTATCTGCATTCTGCACCGTATATGATTGCGCCAGAAGTTCAAACCCATATCCCAATGTTGATATGGGCGCAACAAAGCACAATTCAAGCGTTTGGGGTAGATAAAGAATGTCTGCGTCACTTGGCAGAACTTCCTCTTTCGCACGACAATATATTCCACACCTTGCTGGGGTTTAGCGGGATAATTTCTGAAGAATATGAAGCCGAGTTGGATTTATCGGCAA
>OMQE01000070.1 GCA_900313155.1 uncultured Rhodospirillaceae bacterium
GGCAAAATTTTGCCCCAAAAAATGCGAGGTTCCTGCTTGCAAAGCCTTACCGTCTTGCATCATAGCTTCAATACAATAGGTATCAATGGCACCCGGAAATTTTTCGTGCTCCGGCTTACGCCCCACCAACACCGGCATTGCTAAAGCATTTTCAGCAAAATCGCGATAAACCTCAAGCATTTTCACGGTTTCTTGTTCTGCTTCATTCATGCTTGCATGAACAGTGTGTCCTTCTTGCCATAAAAATTCACGTGTACGCAAAAATAGGCGAGGGCGCATTTCCCAACGCACCACATTTGCCCACTGGTTCAACAAAATCGGTAAATCACGATACGATTTAACCCATTTAGCAAATGAATCGGCAATAATCGTTTCGCTGGTCGGACGAACAATCAACGGTTCTTCCAACGGTGACGACGGTTTTAATTTACCATTTTCATTTACCAAACGAGAGTGAGTCACAACCGCCATTTCTTTTGCAAAACCCTCTACATGGTCGGCCTCTTTTTGGAAAAAGGAAAGAGGGATAAACATTGGAAAGTAGTAGTTTTCATGCCCTGTTTCCTTAATTTTTTCATCGAGCACACGCTGAATACGTTCCCAAATACCATATCCCCAAGCCTTCATCACCATACACCCCGGCGAAACGGAATTCTCCGCCATATCGGCTTCTGATACCACATTTTGGTACCATTCCGGATAATTTTGTTTTCGTGTTGTTTTCATTGCCATTTTCATCTTCTCCTATCTTAGTTCGCCGCCGGTTTTTTTACCGACTTCAACAATGACTTTATTCATCAAATTTTCAATATCTTTATCGGTAAATGTTTGTTCAATCGGTTGGAAGGTGAGGCTGATAGCCACCGATTTTTTACCTTCCGGCAAATTACCGCCTTCAAAAATATCAAAAATCCGTACGTCGGTAATATGGTTACGGTCAGCGTTTTTAGCCGCCGCCAAAATGGCCGCTGCCGTTACATCTTTATCAACCACAAATGCCAAGTCTTTATCCATTGGTTGGAAAGCTGAAAGCTCTAATTTTTTGCGTGCTTTTCCAGCCGTTTTATGCGGCAGAGGAATATTATTTAAATTCACTTCAAAAGCCATCACACGGGTTTTGATATCAAGCGCCTTCAAAATACTCGGATGAATTTCGCCAAAATATGCCAACACATTTTTTCCCAAACGAATTGTTCCCGAACGCCCCGGATGGTAGTAACTCGGTGCATCTGCCGTTATTTGCGGATTCTCATACGGACCATTGGCCGCCGCAATCACCGCCAAGGCATCGGCTTTGGCATCAAACACATCATAAGCACGAGCTGAACCGCTCCAATCTTTTTTAGCGGTTTGTCCGGCGCGTATGCCGCTGGCGGACATGTGTTGTTCTGTCGGATTTCTACCGTCAAAGACCGGTCCGACTTCAAACAGAGCCAAATTTGCGTAGCCGCGAGCAATATTGTTTTTAACCGCTGTCAACAAATTCGGCAAAATTGACGGGCGCATTTCGTTCAGCTCTTTAACAATAGGGTTGTGTAGCAAAATTGCTTCTTTACCCTGACGAAAATATTGAGCAATATCGCTATCGGCAAAACTCCATGTCACTGTTTCATACATACCGCGCAGGGCTAACTCATGCTTAACCACAACAGCATTATGTTGTTCAGCGGTCAAAATTGGTTTTGGCAGCTGGTCATGTGGTAAAGAAACAGCCGGAATTTCATCAAGCCCAATCATTCGAACCACTTCTTCAACCAAATCATGTTCGCCTTCAATATCGCCGCGCCAACTTGGAGAAACAGCTTTGATTTTACCATTTTCAAACGATACGTCAAAGCCTAGATTTTGCAAAATTTGCATTGATTTTTCTTTTGAAACAGGCATTCCGATTAACGTTTCCAAACGTTCCGGACGCAAATAGGCCACTTGCGGTTGATAATTTTCTTGAGAACCGACAATAGTCAGTTCTGAAGCCTCCCCGCCGCAAATATCCAAAATCAGTTGCGTTGCATAATCCGATCCGCTGATATTAGATTTAGGGTCAACCCAACGTTCATAGCGATAGCGTGAGTCAGAGTCGATTTGTAAATGGCGACCGGTTTTTGCAATACATTCCGGTTTAAACAAAGCACATTCCAGCAAAACATTTGTTGTGTCTGCCGAACAACCTTTTTCCAAGCCGCCCATAATACCACCCAAGCATTGAACGCCTTCGTCATCGCAAATGCCCAAAGCATAGTCCGGTAAGTTATATTCTTTTTCATTTAGTGCCACAAATTTTTCACCATTATTAGCCATACGCACCGTAATGTTGCCGCTTAATTTGTCGGCATCAAACACATGCAACGGACGCGCCAAATCATAGTTAATATAGTTGGTAATATCAACCAGCGGAGAAATGGAATGAATCCCGATGGCGTTTAATCTGTCTTTCATCCATTTCGGGGTTTCGGCATGATTATTAACGCCCTTAATATAGCGCCCCGTATAAGTCGGACATTCTTGCGGACAATTCACGGTAATTTTAATCGGGTTGGCAAATTTTCCGGTTGTTTGACGAATATTTAGTGGTTTCAATGTACCTAATCCGGCAGCGGCCAAATCGCGAGCAATACCGCGTACGCCCAAACATTCTGCTCGATTTGGTGTAATAGAAATTTCAATCACCGGATCAATATTGAGTACATCAGCTGCCGGAGCGCCAACAGGTGTATTTGCCGGCAATTCAATAATGGCATCATGCGCTGTTCCGATACCTATTTCATCAACCGCACACATCATACCGCAACTTTCAACACCGCGAATAGAAGCGCGTTTCAGACGTTCATTA
>OMQE01000065.1 GCA_900313155.1 uncultured Rhodospirillaceae bacterium
AGTTGCTTTCCGAAAGATACGATGGCAATGGCCTATATGGGACGCTTGGTCGACTCGCCGATTGAGTTGATAGAAACGACCATCGCCGGCAATAAAAAACGCAAGGAAAAAATGGCCGAGCGAGTTCTGGCGGCGGTGAAAAATATTAAAAACGCCAAAATCGCCGTGTGGGGTTTGGCCTTCAAAGACGGTACCGACGATTGCCGCGAAAGTCCGGCTATGGATGTGATTGCCGCGTTGTTGGCAAATAAGGCCGATATTACCGCTTATGATCCGAAGGCGATGGGAACGGCGTGCCGGATTTTGGGCGATAAGATTGCCTATGCCGACAGTATGTATGCGGCGGCCAAAGATGCAGATGCCTTGGTAATTTTGACTGAGTGGCAACAATTTGCCGAGGTTGATTTGGAGGTTTTGGCGCAGTTGATGCACACCAAAATCATTTTGGATTTTCGCAATATACTCGACGGCGATATGGCGATAAAAGCCGGATTTTCTTATCAATGTATCGGCAAGAGATTTGCGTGAAAAATGAGGGATAATAAATGCCGTTGTTAAGTTCATATATTGATAACTTCAAAAATGTTCGTGTGCTTGTAATCGGCGATATTATGCTTGATCGCTTTATGTATGGCAAAGTTGAGCGGATTTCGCCAGAAGCACCAGTGCCGATTTTTAAATTTCATCATGAAAAGGAAATGCTCGGTGGTGCTGGTAATGTGGTGGCTAATTTGGCGGCACTCGGTTGTAAGGTGACTTTTATGGGCATTATCGGCAATGACGGTGTGGGAGAACAAATTTCCAGACACTTGTTCAAATTAAGTATTCACAGTCATTTGCTGAAACTGGAAAATTATCCTTCTATAGTTAAAACACGACTGATTGCCGGCAATAATCACCTTTTACGTGCCGATCAGGAAGAAATTTTGCCGGTAGTTGAAGATTTGTTGCCACGCTTTAAGAGAATTATACAGCCGGCGATTAAAAACTCCGACATTGTATTGCTTTCAGATTATAATAAAGGTTTGCTCACTTTAACAACTACACGGATGATTATTAAATTGTGCCAAGAATACGGCAAGGAAGTCGTAGTTGATCCCAAAGGTTCCGATTATAGTAAATATGCAGGTGCTACATTGGTTAAACCAAATTTGAAAGAGTTTTCCGAAGCAACCGGGCAAAAGTATAATCCGGCAGATATTGACTTTAAGCAAAAGGCACAAATTGGGGCAAGTAAATTGTTTGAAAAATATCAAATTCAAAATTTGTTGGTAACCTTAAGTGAATTTGGTATGATATATATCCCGTCGGTAAAGCAGGAAGACATTTTACAAATTGCCACCGAAGCCAAAGAAGTGTTTGATGTATCGGGTGCCGGTGATACATCGCTGGCCACGCTGGGTGCATCTCTGGGAGCCGGTATGGGGATCAAAGATGCAATGAAATTAGCAAATATGGCATCCGGTATAGTGGTTGGTAAACTCGGTACGGCAACAGTTTCAACAGAAGAGTTGAAATCTGCGCTTTCGCAAAAAGAAACCGGTAATGACGGTTGGGTGCAAAAAAAGAAAATTATCACATTGGAACAAGCTAAAAAGGTGGTACGGCAATTAAAAGATAAAGGAAAAGTCATTGGCTTTACCAACGGATGTTTTGATTGCTGCCATTTGGGGCATTTAAATTCTTTTATGCAAGCTAAAAAGATATGTGACGTGTTGATTGTGGCGATGAATTCCGATGCCTCAATCAGACGTTATAAAGGCAAGAATCGCCCGATTCAAGATGAAAAAACGCGTGCATTGTTGCTAGCATCATTAGAGTTTGTGGATTATGTTATTGTTTTTGCAGAAGATACCCCTTTGCATATTGTTGAAACTTTGCGTCCGGATATTGTGGCAAAAGAAGGATATACGCTTGACCAATGGCCGGAAGGACGTTTGGCACAATCATACGGCGGCAAAGCAGTAATTTTGAAAAGATTGGAAGGTTATTCGACTTCAAATTTGGTTGAAAAAATGAAGGGAACGGAAGATGAAAACTTATATCGAAAATCAGTTTAAGGAATTGTCAGAACAATTACAGTCATTACAATCTTCGGCGGATAAGGTTGAAGAAATTGCCCGAATTTGTATTGCCGCAATTAGGAACGGACATAAAGTTATCTGGTGCGGCAATGGTGGCAGTGCAGCGCAATCACAGCATTTGGCGGCAGAATTGGTTGGAAGATATAAGATTAATCGTCCGGCAATGAACTCCATTTCGCTGACGGTTGACACATCTAATTTGACAGCCATTGGTAATGATTACGGCTATGATGTGGTGTTCTCGCGCCAGTTGGAAGGTGTGGGACAGAAAGGTGATGTATTGGTTGGGCTTTCAACCAGTGGTAATTCCAAAAATGTAGTTTTGGCTTTTGAACAAGCCAAAAAAATGGGAATTACGACGGTAGCACTGGTTGGAGAAAAAGGCGGTATGATGCGAGATATGGCAGATTATGCGCTTTGTGTTCCGG
>OMQE01000063.1 GCA_900313155.1 uncultured Rhodospirillaceae bacterium
ATATGCTTCTTCAATATCTTGGTAATTTTTCTCTTTGACACAATTAAAAAACTTTTCCAAAGTTTCTCTATCTTCTTCTCTACTCATCGCTGCTCTCCTTTTTCGCACATACAAAAAAACTAGTCGCTTGATGAAAAGCGACCGGAAGTTGGTAACTACACATATGAGATAGTGCGACATATTGACCGGAAATACAGCTTATTTTGCCGCCTTCCGATCTGTTTTTAGACAAATCTTAGGCGTGCAAAATTTCGTTCTGCACAACGCATATGTTGAGGCTACCACACCTCGGGCAAGTCTTTTCACCTTGCTTAAGTCCAAATTAGCAAAAATTTTGCATTTTGTCAAGTGGTATTTTTAAAAAACGTCATCGCGAGGAGGAAACTAAGCCCGACGTAGCGAGGTCGAGAGGTACAACTGGCGGATAAGACGCTCGAACTTGCTTTGCCTAAAGGCTCGCAATGACGTATAATACAAGTGCACAAATAATCACATAAAAGAATACGGGTCGATATCTATTTCTACCTTAACCGTTGACGGCACACGAACCATTTGCCGCCATTTAGCTAAAATCTGCTGAATATTTATTTGCCGTGAAGTTTTAAGCATCAGACGATAGCGATATTTGTCACGCAACAAAAACAACGGTGCCGGCGCCGGTCCCAACACTTCAATATCGGCCGTTTGCGGGGCGGTTCTGCCGAATGCTTCCGCAACTTGCCCTGTTTGTACCTGATTAGCGCCGGAAATAATAATCGCCGCCAGTTTGCCGTATGGCGGATATTTGAGCATTTGCCGACTCGATTTTTCCAAGCTCAAAAAAGTTTCTCTATCGCCGCTTAATAAAGCCTTTAATACATTGTTTTCCGGATATAATGTTTGCACCATAACCGTGCCTTTTTTTTCACCGCGTCCGGCTCTGCCCGCAACTTGACTAAGCAATTGATACGTCTGTTCAGAAGCACGTAAATCGCTCCCCATCAGCCCTAAATCGGCATCAACAATACCAACTAGCGTCAAATCCGGAAAATGGTGTCCTTTGGCAATAATTTGCGTGCCGACTAAAATATCAATTTCGCGTCGCTGCATTTTGTTGATAATATCAGAAACCGCCGCATAAGAACCGGCATTATCGCTGGAAAGTATGGCAATTTTGGCATTTTTAAAACGATGAGCCGCCTCTTCGGCCACACGCTCCACCCCCGGTCCGCATGCCGTTAAGCCTTCTGTTGATCCACAATGCGGACAAGCTGAAGGAATGTCGTCAATATATCCGCAGTGATGACACATCAATCTTTGAGCGGCGCGGTGTTCGGTCAGCCACGCACTGCAACTCGGGCATTGCATTCGATGTCCGCATTCTCGGCAAATCAGTAACGGGGCATAACCGCGGCGATTGAGAAACAGCACCGACTGTTCCCCCTTCTCTAAATTTTTCTGCAATGCCTGAACCAAACTCGGCGCCAGCCACGAAACACCCCACTCCCCTTTTTGCGGCTTATCTTTTTTCAAATCCACAATCTTTATTTCCGGCAGTTCGGCACTGGCATAACGACTTTGCAATTTCACGCAATCATATTTTCCGTTCTCAACATTGACCACCGTTTCCAAATCTGGCGTTGCTGTTGACAATATGACCGGTAAATGCTCAATATTGGCACGCACAATAGCCATATCACGACCTTGATAATTCACGGCATCTTCTTGTTTGAATGAATGGTCATGGCTTTCATCTATCACAATCAGCCCCAAGTTGGTATATGGCAAAAACAATGCCGAGCGCGCCCCTACAACCACCTTTACCCGTCCCTCAATAATTGCCTTCCAAGTGTCGGTACGTTCTTTGGCGCTCAAACCGGAATGCCAACTTGCCGGACGCACGCCAAACCGCTTTTGAAAGCGCTCCAACCATTGAGAAGTCAGAGAAATTTCCGGTACTAAAATCAGCACTTGTTTGCCCTCGCCTATTGTTTTGGCAACGGCTTCAAAATACACTTCCGTTTTGCCGGAGCCGGTCACACCGTCCAATAAGGTTACCGAAAATCCGCTTCCGACTTTTCGGCACAAATTATTGGCAGCATTTTCTTGCTCCGGCGTGAGTTGAACTTTAGCGTAATCGCCGACCGGTTCTAAAAACTCACGTTTATTTTCAATATAAATCGGCTCCAAAACACCGGCATCTATCAACGTTTTTATCACGCTGTCGCTCACGCCCGCACCGGCTGCAATTTCCGGTCTGGTATAAGGAGCATGCTTCAATAAATCCATCACATGCCAACGGGCATCAGAATTTTTGAGTTTAGCCTCTGCCAATGTTTTGCCCGACAATGTATATAAAACTGTCATCGGTGATGGCTCAAACACCGAACGAACACTGACAACCATTTTAAATACAGC
>OMQE01000168.1 GCA_900313155.1 uncultured Rhodospirillaceae bacterium
ACGCACCAATTCCGGAAATTTGGCCTCAATAGCGGCATTATAATGTTTTAATTTGTCATATTCGGCATCGGTTAATTCCGGCTCATCATTCTGATAATAAGCATTGTCGGCACGAGCTATTTCTCCCGCCAAGCGCGCCAATTCAGCCGCTGCTTCAAGTGATGTTAGTTTAGTGATATCTTTAAATTTATCTTCCATCTTTTTCCTGCTATTTATTTATACTTTGCATTTGGTAAAAATGTTCATAAGCGCCACCGCGTTGCAGTAGCGTATCATGCGTTCCTTCTTCAACAATTTTGCCGTTATCCATAACCACCAGACGGTCCATTTCTTTTAAGGTAGACAGCCTATGCGCTATTGCAATAACGGTTTTGCCGTGCATCAGTTTTTTGAGCGATTTTTGAATGTATTGCTCACTTTCGCTATCTAGTGCCGAGGTTGCTTCATCTAAAATAAGAATCGGCGCATTTTTCAATATGGCGCGGGCAATAGCAATCCGCTGACGCTCTCCGCCGGAAAGCATCACACCACGTTCCCCCACTTTACTTTGGTATCCGTTTGGCAGTTTGAGAATAAACTCATCGGCATAAGCCATTTTTGCCGCTTTTATTACATCTTCGTCAGAGGCTTTGACATTACCATAACGAATATTTTCCATAATGGTACGATTAAACAAAGTTGTGTCTTGCGGAATAACTGCAATATGGGCACGCAAACTTTCCTGTCGCACTTTCGATATATCTTCGCCGCCCACGGTAATTTTGCCGCTTTGCACATCATAATAGCGCACTAAAAGCTTAATCAAGGTCGATTTACCGCTACCTGAATATCCGACCAAACCGATCTTTTCACCGGATTTAATTTTAAGATTAAACTTATTAAACAGATTTTCTTTGCGATTATAGTGGAAGTCAATATTTTCAAAAACAACGGCCTTTCCGCGCATTTTGAGCGGTTTGGCGTTTTTGCAATCTGTTACGCTGCATGGCGTATATATCATTTCCAAACCGTCTCTGACTTGTCCGTAAGCGCGAGAAAATTCGCCTGCCAACCAGCCGAAACCATACATATCATGCACCATTCGACTAATCAGCGTAAAGCAAAGCAACACCCCTTCCAAAGGCAAGTCAAACTTGAACCAAAAGTAAAAAATCAGCCCGATATATATAATGCGCATAAAATCAAAACAGCTGTTGCCAACCCAATTATAGACCGAATCTTGCCGATTTTCCATTTGCTCGGCGCGTACCGCCTGACGCAAACTGCGATAAAAATGATGTTTTTCGTAAAAATAGTTGGCAAAACTTTTAAGCAAATCACTGTTTGTAACCGTATCAATAAAAATGCCTTCCGTCTCCGTCATCAAGCGTGCCCTATTATAGGCATACTTGCCAACTCGATAACGAATTAAACACGCCAACACAATAAAAATGATATTCATCACGGCAAAAATAAGTCCAAGCAAAATGTTGACATACATAATAAAGACAATACTGACTATAACGCCTATCAAAGGATTAACCAACGCAAAAGCCGTCATTCGGCAAATTTGTGCCGTTCCGCTGACAACGTTTTTGACCTTAGCAGCAATTTTACCGGACATTTCTTCTTGAAAAAAAGAAATGGAATGGTGATGAACTGTTTTAAACAAATCTTTGAAAATCAAACTATTAAAATATGGCAAAAATTTTGCTTGAGCAATACGAACAGTCAAATCCAACAAACTATCTGCAACAATAAGCATCATATAAATTGCCAACGCCGTCACAACATGGCGCAACACGCCGGAATCCTTCAAATAATCAGGCAACAGTCCTAATGCCCGAGCCATATAAAACGATTCGAAACGCAAAATAACCGCGTGACCAATCACCGACAGCATAATAATTGTTGCCAGCATTTTGGTTTTGCGCAAATATTTCAGGATAAAAGCAAAAACACCCACGATTATAACATCTCCTTGTGACGTTTTTTGAGCTTGTCCAATTTATCACTCACTGCTCCGGTATCACGTCCGGCCATGGCCAAACGTGCATACATTTTTTCAATTTCGCGCTCCAAATATGCTGTTTCTATTTCGCTTGCCAACAGTTTCTTTTCTTCTAAAGTACCTTCTTTTTCAATACGTTGCGCTTCAGCCAAACAAGTTTCAATATCTTTATTGCAACTGTTTTGCTGCTTAATATAATATGGTAAAACATAAATTAACCATCGCGCGTTGGCATAATTTTCCATAGCATCGGAGCATTTGTAGCAAATTCGACGCAATAACCGAAAGGCAATTTCCAATTCTTCGGCATCATCAACCACAATAAACGGCACCGGCTCGGCAAAACCCTCATGTGCTAAAACCTTTAAGAACTCCAACAAATGATAAAAATAGCCGTTAATATTATAAATAATAAAAGGCTTCATTGGCAACAAACCATCTTGCATGGCCACACAGTCATAAGCCAACTCATCAAGTGTGCCCACACC
>OMQE01000064.1 GCA_900313155.1 uncultured Rhodospirillaceae bacterium
AAAAGAAACAATTTAAATTTCGCTTGCTTTTTATGTGTTTTGATTTACTATGAGTTTTGTCGGTAGGTGTTCTGCCGATGGAGTATCAAAGCTCCTCCAATAGAAAATCTCCTTTTAAGGGGAGCCGGCGAAATATATTGAATACGCCGGACTGGCTATTGGCAGCTTTGAACTCCCCTTGCTTTGCCTTAAAGCAAGGTTTTTGTTTAGAGTTCTGAAAATAAGTACATTTCATTTAATCAATAAGAAAATCATAAAAGAAATTTGTCCGCAGCTCAAACAACTTCGCCTTGAACGAGGCTTAAGCCTTGAAAAATTGAGCGGTGCCGTGCATATCAGCATCAAAATGCTTAAACGCATCGAAAACAATAAATGTTTGTGCTATAGTCAATTACGTCGTCTGCTTAATTTTTACGGCAAAAAAGGGCGAATTGTATTTGAAGATTGACGCATTTTATACAACAAAAAATATCCCGAAAATTGCAACAACAATCTTCGAGACTTTTCTTATTGCCCGATTTCCGATGGGAGATTCACAAAGCAATATTAATCGCCTTGGTGAACCACCACTTGCGGGAACGGAATTTCCACATTTTCATCAATAAAGCGCTGATTGATAGCGTAACGTAGTTGACTCGGCACCGTCCACCCGCTGTTAATATCTTTAACATAGAAGCGCAATTCAAAATCCAAGCTACTGGAACCAAAATCCTTAAACAAAACATACGGTGCCGGATTTTTCAGAACTAATTTATTCTCCGCCGCGCAGGCAAGCAGAATTTGCGTTACCTTTTCTACATCTGACCCATAAGCCACGCCAACAGCAACACTTTGGCGCGACATATTGTCACCGTGCGTTTTGTTGGTTACGGTTGAAGAAATCAGCGTGGCGTTTGGAATAATAACACTGGTTTTATCAAAGCTTTCCAGCTCGGTAGAGCGAATATTAATTTGCTTAATTTTACCTTCTACCCCGCTCAAAACAACCCAGTCGCCCACCCGAAACGGACGTTCCAACAAGATAATAATGCCGGCAACAAGGTTCTTAATCACATCTTGCAAACCAAAACCGATACCAACCGAAAGAGCACCGGCAATAAACGCAAGGTTTGTTAAGTTAATACCTATGGCCATAATGGCAAACAGCGTTGAAAGAATAAAGCCCAAAAAACCAATACCGGATATCAACGAATGGCGCACACCGTCGTCCATATCTATCTTAGCCAAAACATTCGCCGCCAATTTATTTTTGACGATTCGCGATACCGTAAGCGAGGCAAAGAAAACCACAATTCCCAAAACAATGGCAATCAGCGAAATTTCAATACCGCCAATCTTGAACCCGAACAGAATTTTGCGCGCCGCTGCCAGCATAAAGTCCCCCGGCAAGCCCCATAAATTCAGCAACATAAACACAAGCACCATAATCATCGTCGGGTTGATAATGGCACGAAGCCAGAAATCAATTTTTGTCACCGCTGTTTTTTTATAACTGCGCAAACCTTTCATCCATGGTCCGGAAACAATAATTTTGCGCAAAACATCTATCACCGAACGGCGCAAAACTTCAAACATACCGCATAAAATCAGCGACATAATGATATGGTTGAAAATAAATAACGAAAGCTCCGGATATCCTAACAGCGACAAAGCAAATGTGCCAATGCAGAACAGATGGCTGATAACAATCATTTTCAGACCTCGGTCAACGGTTTCTTCGCCTTCAACCGTTTCTGTTTCTGCCGATACTTCTTCTTTATAGGTATCAAACGAAATTTTAGCAAACCAAATTAGGAAGAAGGCTTTAACGGCACAACAGGTAATCATTAAAAAGTGAATTGTCTCAGTAGAATATTCAGCCTTTTGTGCGACCAAAAGTTGAATGGTTGCTGCGGCGTTTATCAAAATAAACGTAAAAATCATGCGGGTAAAACGGGCAGCCTTTTTGCTGGCAATATTAACCAAACGCCACTGCGGATAGTTTGGAGCAAAGGTCACACGCGAAACGGTTGCTTCGGCTATAGCTAGCAAGGTTACAAATGAAGTAGTCATCAAAATGTTTTCCAGCAAACTGCCATCAAAAATTTTGGTGCTGACCATCCATAAAATACAACCACCTACCAAAAAAGCAAAAATCAACCCGCGGGCAATGGCCACTGCCACAGCGGCAATCACCTTACGGTTGAAAGTTGGGTCGGCAATATCGGATTTATATCCCCAATAATTCAGAATCAGTTTACGCAAAAAGATAGCAAGCGCCAATGCTATCATTAAAATAATGAACATAACCACAATGCTGAACAACGCATAAGAGCGCTGGTCTTGAGGCAGATTTTGATACCACTCCAGCGGAGATTTAACCACATCCCAGAAAAAAATGCCGTATGCCTTCACACCTTGGAAAAAAATCAGCGGGTTAATAAACGCTGACTGCTTGGTCATCATATCACCATACAAACGTTGATTGCGCACATTCAAAATTTGCACTGTCAAATCTTCCATTTGCACCAAAAGCAAATCAGCTTCCTTAATCACACGGTCTTGAGAGGAAAGCTGTTGCACCAAGTCTTCGCGCTGTTTGGTAATGGCGGCATCTTCGGCTTCACCGTCTTTAGGACCGCTGCCAAGAGCATCAAGTTGCTTTTGCACAAATCGGGCTTGTTTTTCAATTTCTTTTTTGTTTTCAACAATTTGAACTTCTATTTTGCTCAAATAAGTAGAATAATCATCAAGTTTTTCTTTAGAAATATTAGATTTTGCCAAGCCTTTTTTTATTTTTTCCAATTCGGCGGTAATTTTAGGGTGCTCCAACACCTGATTGATTTGCGACTGGCTCAAACTTTTAGCTTCAGGCACAGGCGCCGAAAAAACTTCGGACGAAAACCCCACGCCAAAGCCTAAAACAACCAAACAAACAGCAAAAATTTTCAAAAATATTTTTTTCATCAGTTAACCTTTTTATTGAGCAAAAGTTGAAGCACATTGTAGGCATTTTGCGCCCCGCCGGCACGCAAATCGTCGGCCACGCACCAAAAGCTGAAACCGTTTTCAACCGAAACATCTTGACGCAAACGGCTAACGTAAATATCGCTCTCGCTCTGAACATCGTTGAGCGAAACATAGCCTAAATCGGTGTGTTTATCAAACACCACAACGCCTTTGGTGCCGCGCATCAAATTGCGCACGTCATCAACATCTACCTCTTGCGCACATTCCACATTCACAAAAGCACCAATACCGATAAACGCCGGTACAAAAGCGCAATTGGCATGAACTTTGATATTTTCGTTAAGGAGTTTTTTGATTTCTACGTTCATTGCCCATTCATATTTTGTTTCATCTCCAAAAAATTCGCCCACCTGTGGCAACACATTGAAAGCAATTTGTTTATGGAAAATTTCTTCATCATCAACCAACGGCTCGTTCATAAAAATCTTGCGGGTTTGGTTGAACAATTCGTCCATTGCCTCTTTACCGTAAAGCGAAACAGCCATATAAGTATTGACGACCATGCGGCTGATTTGGTATTTATCCGCCACGTTTTTAAGCGGCACCAAAAGCTGAGTGACCTGCGGCGAAGGCAAAGCAATTACGCCTCTTTTGGCATCGGCAATTTTTTCGTCATTCAAACCGGCAATAATCAGCGGCACATCAGAGTCGGTTGTGTAGGCCGTTGAACAATCAATCACAAAAGTTTTTTTAGCAATGGCACGAGGCACATAGTGTTTTGAAAGCTCTTCCGATGTGGCAAAAACCGCAATATCTACGGCTGAAAAATCAAAATCTTTCAGATTATAGACGTCCATATCGATATCTTCACCGTATGAAATTTGAGTTCCGAGCGGGCTGTCAACATCAACGGCAAAAATATCGTCTGCCGACATTCCGTTTTCTTCCAAAATATTTAAAAGTTCCCGACCTTTACTGTTAGTCACCCCGACAATTGCAATTTTTTTCATCTGTTTTTCCTCTTTAAAAAAATAAAACGATGGTTCATCATAACATCTATGTTTTAAAAATCTCTAAAGTCCGAATTTTTTATTGATAATTGCGGCAATATCTGCCATATTTTGCGCCGTATCATGCAATGACGTATCAAATTCCACCGCACCAATCGGCTT
>OMQE01000094.1 GCA_900313155.1 uncultured Rhodospirillaceae bacterium
GGGCGCATTGAAAAAGGTAAGTTTGTGCCGTATTATAATCGCCGAAACATTGAAAATTCAGGCATAGATGCACCGGTGCTGATGTGGGGTGATGATTTGGTAGATATTCATTTTATGCAAATTCAGGGTTCGGCTGTGGCGCAAATGGACGATGGCCGCGAGGTGCGTATTGGTTTTGCCGACAGTAACGGACGCAAATTTAAAGGTATTGGAAGTATTTTAATAGAAAAAGGACAAATTAAACGTGAAGATTCATCTATGCCGAAAATTCGCGAATGGTTACGAGCCAATCCGCAAAAAGCACAAGATTTGATGGCTGAAAATGAGCGTTTCATCTTTCAGCGCATCACAAATGCCGATGGACCTATTGGTGCAATGGGGATTTCGCTTTCAGCCGGTCGAAGCATGGCGGTAGATAATCGCTACATTCCACTCGGAGCAATGATGTGGCTCGATTCGCATAATCCTGACGGCGGTAAAATTCAAAAAATTGTTTTTGCTCAAGACATAGGCAGCGCCATCAAGGGCGTGGTTCGCGGTGACTATTTTTGGGGACATGGCGAAGAAGCGCTATATCATGCCGGACGGATGAATTCGGTCGGGAAATATTATATTTTAGCGCCTAAAAACGCCATTGTGAAGGTAGATTAGCCAATGCAACCCGATGAAGAAGATAAGGCCTTTTGGCTGGCGCAAACAAACGACGTGAAACATATAAAAAACAACGAAAAATATGTGGAAACGCGCACAAATTTGCCACAAACTCGCATAAAACCGCACGAACACCAATATTTTGCTATTATTCAAGATTTTTCGACATATTCAAAGGCATTAGAAGACTATGACGCAACCAGTTTTGGCGGCATAGATAAACATACGTTACAAAAATTTAAGCGCGAAGAATTTGCCGTTGAGGCAACACTTGATTTGCATGGCAAAACCGAAACGGCGGCCTATGAAGCAGTTGATGATTTTATTCCGCGCTGCTATGCCACCGGCAAGCGTTGCGTATGTATTGTAACCGGCAAAGGTTTGAACATTCACCCCGATACCGACGTTCTAGCCGCTAAAGGTGTTTTGCGCCAACTGGTTCCACAGTGGCTAAACGAGCCACGCTTGCGCGGTATGCTAATGATTTATAAACATCCGTCGGAACGCTTGGGCGGCTTGGGCGCAATTTATATATTGCTACGTCGAAACCTTAGAAGATAAAATCTATCTTAAACGAGCTTTCACAGCACGAACAACCGCATTATAAATACGTTTTTGCTGAAAATTACCCCGTCGTACCCGATGGCCACCTTTTTTCTTGTATGGACTGATTTTAAGCCAGCTGAATTTTTCATTCTTCGCATATTGTAAGGTGCCATCCTCTTTAATATTGTTATGTTCGGCCAACAATTGTGCTTTTATCTCTGTATAAATTTGCACCAAGCGCTGCGGGGTTGGCGCCACAAATTCCGGCTCAGCCGTCGGCAAAGCAATAGACAAATGCCTGAAATTCTCAATTTGCTCCTGCTTATCTTTATTAACCAGCTCTCTGCTAAAGGTTCGCACTCCCATTTTTGTTTTATTTGTCAAAACAACATAAGGCTGCCCATATTTTTGACCGGTGCGACCGCGATTGCCGGTTGTATTTGACTTTTCATATTGTTTATCCGAACTTTCACCGCTTTTTTCATATTCGGTTCGTTCACCATATTTATTTATATATACAGCATTGGAAACCCCGTCATTTTTAGTGGCCCACCATATATGTCCGGAACGTGTGCTACCTCTCTCGCAAACACCGCCTGCGCCTGCCGGAAATTTATCCGTATCATGCCAGCTGTTTTGCACAACACGCTTACATAAATTTGTGGCGTCGTCCAAATAATCAACGCACTGATACGCATCAGATAAGCCGAACAGTTCGGCATCTCGAGGTTCTAAACCACTTAGTGCGACCACATTTTTCCACCCCTGAAGACAATTACCACTGCGCCACGAAGCCGGCTTCAAACTTTGTTTGGCTGCTTTTGTAATTTCATCGGCCATATCCGGTTTCAGTCCGAGTAAGTCCTCTGCATCATACGCCAAATTACTTTGCGAAAAATAACCGACTTCTACCCCGCTATTACCTATCTTCGACAAAGCCATCAAACCATGCACAGCTTCAGTATCCAATGTTGGCAACGACGCTTTCGGCATAAGCGTTGTAAGAGCGTCGCAATAGGCATTTATTGCTTTTTTCCCTTCAGTTGTTTTAAGCCACACCTTGCAAAAGTGGTCATTTGTTGTAATATTGAACTTTGGCCTTTCAATAATCGAATCTGTCTCATTTTGAACATTCAGCTCCCTAGAGGGGCTTTTATTCAGTATTGTATCTGACGGCAAGGCAGACACTTTTGTTTCTACCGGCGTTTTTTGTGATAATGAATCCGTCGGTAAAGCAGAATTCTGTGCTTGCACATTTTTACCACCTAAAAGAAAAAGTAATGATGTTGCCCATGTCTTAAAATCCATTTTTCCAATCCTTCTGCTATCTTTTGTTCTAATTATAGCACAAAAACTTAAAAAATCAACAAAAAATATTTTTTCGGCAAATAATTTTTTAGTTCTAAAAAAGACTGAGAAGCTCTTTAAATTTTGATAAAGAAAATCAATCGGTTTTATTGCTTATGAAAATCTGTTCGGCGGCACTTTGCCGATAAATCCAACTCGGCTTCATATTCTTCAGAAATTATCCCGCTAAACCCCAGCAAGGTGTGGAATATATTGTCGTGCGAAA